>VBHS01000243.1 GCA_005881295.1 Chloroflexota bacterium | reverse complement strand
AGATTATATCGCGATGACGTTTGATCGGCCATCACCAACCTTCCGGCATGAGCAATTTACCGAATACAAGGCCCATAGACCAACCTTACCCGATAATATAAGACCACAATTTGCACGTATTCACGAAGTTGTAGAGGCATTTGGCATCCCAATCTATGAAAAAGACGGTTTTGAGGCAGACGATGTATTGGGGACGCTCTCGGTACAGGCAAACCAACAGGGAGTGGACACGATTATCTATACAGGCGATATGGATACCCTGCAACTTGTCAATGAACATGTGGTGGTCAAGGTGGCCAAACGAGGCATCACTGAGATCACGGAGTATGACGAGGAGGGAGTAAAGGCTCGTTATGGATTTGAACCCGACAAGCTGCCTGATTACAAAGGACTGGTTGGCGACAAATCAGATAACATTCCCGGTGTGCCAGGTATTGGTGAGAAAACGGCCAGTAAACTCATTGCTGAATATGGAAGCCTGGAAAATGTCCTCACGCACCTGGACGAAATAAAGCCGAAAGAGCAGAAGCTGCTGCGCGAGTATAGTGAGCAGGCCAAACAATCTAAGTTTCTCGCTACTATCGTGTTGGATGTACCGGTACAGCTTGACCTGGAAGCCTGCCGGCCCGAACATATGAACCGGGATAAGGTGCTGGCAATTTTCCGCGAACTGGAATTTCGCACCATGGTGGAGAAAGTGCTATCGCTCTTTCGCCAACTAGGTATCCCTTCAGCAGGAGAGGACAGTGAGACATCCAATGGCTATGAGAGAGAAAGAGCCCATAAAGAAGAAGTTCGAGAGAAAGCAGAGCCAATCCCCGGACAGGAAGAGGATTTATTGTTAGCACCACCGGTAGGTGTTGTCCCTATCATGACACCACCTCCACCACCTGCAGACGATGCTGAAGTAATCCTGACCGACGCGATTGCCAAAAAGGCGACGTATAAAGCAGGTCAGGGAGAAGAGCAAGTCAAGGACGAGGAAGGCGAGCCAGCGATATCGGATGGTCCTGAACAGTTGGATCTTTTTGGCTCCAATGAACCAGCGCAGGAAGTTGTGCGAAGGCTGCGACTGCCAAGTCTTGGAGGAGCGCCCGGAGAACCACAGGGAACGCCAATACATATCGCTGACGAGAATATGGTGAAAGCGACCAATACGATGGTCGTAAACAGCGAAGATTCTTTGCAGGTGCTGATCAAAAGCATGTATGATGCCGGAGCCTTCGCGCTGGATACGGAGACGACATCCGATGATCCGTGGCACGCAGACCTGGTAGGGATTTCGATCAGCATGGCAGCGTTGATACGATGTTAGGAGCTTATCTTACTGATCCAGGGAGACGTGGATTGGGGCTCAAAGACCAGGTTTTCCAGCGGTTGGGTATTGTCATGACGCCCATTTCACAGCTGATAGGCACAGGCAGTAAAATGATCAGTATGGCACAGGTACCGATACGTCTTGCAGCGGACTATGCCGGCGCTGATGCCGATATGACCTTGCGCCTGGTCGAGCCTATTAAAAGTGAGTTACGCCGCCACAGTTTAATGAACCTCTACAACAGTATTGAGTTGCCTCTACTACCTGTCCTGCTCAAAATGGAGATGTATGGAGTAGCCCTCGATGCCGCGTTTCTAGCTGAATTAGAGAGAACACTCGCCGAACAGATTAGAGTGCTCGAACATGAAATTTATGATACTGTGGGCCATCATTTCAATATCAACTCAACGAAGCAGCTTGGGGATATTCTTTTTGGAGAACTGAAGCTGCCTTCGGGCAGGAAGACAAAGACGGGTTATTCGGTCAGCGCAGATGTGATAGAGAGTCTTCGCGGAAAACACCCGATGGTCGATTACTTGCTGGAGTATCGCCAGTTAACCAAACTCAAATCGACCTATGTTGATGGCTTGCTGGCACTGATGGATCCTCTGACAGGCCGGGTACATACATCTTTCAATCAGACGGTGGCTTCAAGCGGTCGCCTTTCATCAAGCAACCCGAACCTCCAGAATATTCCTGTGCGCACAGAGGTGGGACGGCAGATTCGTCGCGCCTTCATTGCTGATCCGAGTTTTGTCTTGCTCACCGCCGACTACTCACAGTTCGAGTTACGTATCCTGGCGCATATTACGCATGAACCACGGCTGGTTGAGGCATTTAGCAAAGGCGAGGATATCCATACGATCACGGCGGCCTCTCTCTTCAATATCCCTGTTGCAGAAGTAACGAAAGGTCAGCGCAGGCTGGCAAAGACGGTGGTGTACGCGGTCCTCTACGGGCAATCGGCCTTTGGCCTGGCACAAATTACCGGGATGAGCAATAGCGAAGCGTCAGAATTCATCAAACGTTACCACGAGACCTTTCCGAACATCAAGGGCTACGTGGATAGCACACTTAACCAGGCACGCATCCAGGGTTATGTCAACACACTTTTCGGGAGGAAGCGCTTCTTTCCAGAAATGCGGACACTGGCATTTAATGAGCGCCTGGCACTCGAACGTGAAGCCATTAATATGCCCATTCAGGGTGGCAATGCCGATTTGATCAAAATAGCGATGATTCGCATCCAAAATGAGCTGGAGAAGAGGAAACTGAAGACGAGGATGATTTTACAGGTGCATGATGAACTTGTCTTCGAGGTCGCTGTCGAGGAGCTTGAGCGAGTCAAACGCCTGATAAAGGGCATGATGGAGGGCGTAGCCAGGCTTGATGTACCAATAAAGGTCGAGATGAAAGTGGGAAGAAACTGGTACGAAGCGGAACCAATGGAATAATAGAAGGAGCAGTAGTTTTGCAATTATCGCGCTTAATTCAAGATTTACCACCATATCATTTTGCCGATGCTAAGAAGAGGATAGCTGAACGCAGGGCCGCTGGCGTTGACGTTATCAGTCTCTCCATGGGCGATCCTGACTTGCCCGCGCCCCAGGCAGTGATTGACCGCCTGTGCTCGGCGCTGCAGAATCCGGAGAATACACGCTATCCAGAGTATGCCGGCATGCGTGCACTACATGAGGCTATCGCGGCATGGTTTGAGAGACGATTTGCTGTGCGCCTGACACCGGAACACGATATCTTACCGTTGCTCGGCTCAAAAGAGGGACTGGTCTACAGCGCGGCAGCCGTACTCAATGCAGGGGATATCTCACTTATTCCAGACCCATACTATCCCGTCTACATCACGGCGAGCACAAGTGTTGGGGCAGAACCTTATATGCTGCCTCTCGTGGAAGAGAATGGTTATCTCCCGGAACTGGATAAAATTCCACAGGATGTGCTGGCAAAGTCGCGCCTGCTGTGGCTAAACTATCCAAATAATCCGACCGCGGCATGTGCCAACCGACGCTTTTTTGAAGAGGTTGTTGCATTTGCTCAGCGCCATAACCTGGCCATAATTCATGATATGGCCTACGCGGAAGTTTACTTTGACGATTTTCGTCCTATGAGTATCCTGCAAATTCCAGGGGCCAGCGAAGTAGCAGTTGAACTACATTCCCTGAGTAAGACGTATAATATGGCGGGATTCCGTGTAGGCATGGCAGTGGGCAATGCTGAACTGGTCGAGGCGGTAAGTCGCCTGAAAAGCAATATTGACAGTGGAATGTTCCGACCTGTGCAGTACGCGGCGATTGAGGCGCTCCAACTGCCAGTGTCCTGGATAGAGCAACGGAACGCGATATACCGACAACGTCGCGATGTACTGGTGGCAGGATGTAATGCTATCGGTATGCGCACGCAAACGCCAGGGGCAGGTCTCTATGTCTGGGCCGCAGTACCCAGGGGATTCACATCACGAGATTTCGCCAACTGGCTCTTTGACAAAACGGGTGTTTTTGTGACACCGGGTACTAATTTTGGCGATGCCGGGGAAGGCTATGTGCGGATTTCTCTTACCGTACCCGAAGAGCGAATTGAGGCAGCATTGCAACGGATGAAAACGGCTTTGGCTGGGTAGCTGGTGAAGTTCATGGCTTCAGAGGTGGGTGACCTGGTTGCAGAAAACGCCGCTAGAAACACCAGGGGAATTTATCTTATGGTAAGCGAACAGGATACGGGAGAGAGAGGGCAAGTGCCATCCAATGCATGGAATTTATACGTAGAGCGGGATAGTTGTGCAAATGTGCAGGTAGGGCTTGACCGTGAATGGCTCGTCACAAATGGCCTTGGTGGGTATGCTGCCGGTTCAATCGAGGGTGCGACAACACGCAGTTATCATGGTCTCCTGGTGGCGGCACTACGACCCCCTGTCGAACGCACCGTGCTGGTGACGAAAATAGATGAGACGGTTACTTTCCCCGATGGGCTCACGCTGAAACTGGGCGTGAATGAGTACCAGGATGGTACTATCGATCCTCAAGGGTATAAGTATCTTGCGAAGGTCGCGCTTGAAGGAGATATTCCCTGTTTTACATATGAGTTGGAAGGTATGCTGACACTTGAAAAGCGCATCTGGATGGAGTATGGACAGAATACGACATATGTGCAGTATATGTTGCATGGAGCATTCGACGAAGGTAGTGAAAGGAGAACCGATGAACTGACGCTGGCGTTGTACCCTTTCTGCGTTTATCGCGATCATCACAGCGCGACCCAGGGATCACCCGACTGGCATTTCCTGGTGGAAAACGAGGGAGAGTACTGTCGGGTACGTGCCAATGAGGACGCTATCGCTATTACGATGATCGCAGGACCCTCAGCACATTTCACTCCAACCGGCGAGTGGTATTGGAACGTATTCCATCGTCGCGAAAGAGAGCGAGGACTTCCTGATCACGAGGATGTGTATCAGCCGGGATATTTCCGAATACAACTTACCCCTGGAATGCGGACGACACTGGTACTTAGCGCCGAGCCTGAGCCGTTCGGCGAGTTTGTTGGGGTACACCACGAAGACAGTGTGACTCAGGCTTTACTGCGTCATCATCGCCGCAAGCAGCAACTCCTGGCAGTAGCCAATAGCTCAGCAGTCAACCTTCCTCAGCAAGATCCTGTGTTGGCCCGACTGGTTGTTGCAGCGGATCAGTTTATTGTGGCTCGCCCTGAACAGACGGCGGGAATGAAGAAAGGGAAACCGGTTTTCCGCCTGACACCCGATAGAAAAACGGTGATCGCCGGATATCCATGGTTCTCTGACTGGGGACGAGACAGTATGATCTCGCTGCCAGGATTGCTGTTGAGCACAGGAAGGTATAGTGAGGCGAAAGGTTTGCTAAGGGCCTTTGCATCATTCACTCAAGATGGGCTCATTCCGAATCGTTTTCCCGACACTGGTGAAGCTCCCGAATATAATACAGCGGATGCAACGCTGTGGATGTTCCATGCATTGCATACTTACCTTACGGCATCAGGGGATTGGCCTCTACTAAAAGAGCTCTTCCCGACGCTCAGTAGTATTATTGACTGGCATGTACGGGGAACAAAATATGGTATTGGTATCGATCCGCGAGATGGCTTACTACATGCCGGGGCGCCAGGGGTACAACTGACGTGGATGGATGCGAAAGTTGACGATTTGGTTGTTACACCGCGTCGTGGGAAGCCAGTAGAGGTCAACGCGCTCTGGTACAATACCCTCAGTCTTATGGAGAGCTGGGCGGTACGTCTCTCCACAGACGCGACGCTGTACGGTCAATTGCGTTCCCAGGTCCGCCAGAATTTTGCCGCACGCTTCTGGTACGAAGAGGGAGGCCATCTCTATGACGTGGTCGATGTGGAGGGGACAGCCGGGAAAAACGATGCTTCGCTGCGCCCTAACCAGTTATTTGCCGCGTCACTGACGCGTGACCTCCTCACTGATGCTCAGATCCAGGCTATTTTGCAGAGGGTAACCGAACATTTACTCACGCCCGCTGGTTTGCGCTCACTCAGTCCTGATGACCCGAAGTATCATCCTCAATTCAAAGGGAATCGCAAAGAACGCGATGCGGCTTATCATCAAGGTACGGTATGGCAATGGTTAATCGGGCCGTATATAGATGTCCACCTGCGCTTAAACAATGATCTACACGCTGTACGCGAGCTGCTGCAGCCGATCATCAAGCAATTATGGAGTACATGCCTGGGAACGATCAGTGAGGCAGCGGAACCAGAGCCACCTTATACACCGGCGGGATGTTTTGCACAGGCATGGAGCGTTGCTGAGGTATTGCGATGCTGGTTATTGACTACCGAGTAGAAAATCGACCGTATGATACGATAAGTGAATAAACAATCGGGCTAGAGGATTTTGCAACTTTAGATGCGTATTTTAAGAACAAAATGTTGAATCTGTCACAGCAGAAGGGGCATTCACAAATAACCAGTATAACCCAAAAAAATCGTTGGCAAACTGTTATACTATCGCCACTCTGGCTTTGCCTGCTTTTCGCTTTAGGCATACGAATCTGGTTAGCCTACCACACACATGGGATTATCGATGGGGACGAGGCTGTGGTGGGTATCCAGGCAGAGCATATTTTGCGTGGGGAACATCCCTACTACTTTTATGGTCAGGTCTATATGGGCAGCCTGGAGGCCTACCTGATGGCGATTCTCTTCGCCATTGCCGGTCCTTCTGTGTGGATGTTGCGTGCCGAACCGATACTGCTTTCGCTGCTCGTGGTCTGGCTGACATGGAGGTTGGCGGGGGCCCTGGCAGACGCAGCGCAGCTTTCTCCATTCGCCCGGCAGCTCTTTCAGACGATTGCTGCGCTCATAGCAGCCGTACCGCCGCTCTATGACACGGTGGTTGAAATGCGCGCGCTGGGTGGTTATGTTGAAGCGTTTGTGCTTATACTCTTGCTGCTCCTCTCGGTCTTTCGACTGACGAGACGCTGGCGAGCAGGGGCATCAAATAAAGAGATGGGATGGCGTTGGGCAGGTATCGGCTTTATTATTGGTTTCGGTTTCTGGGTCAATCCGCTCATCCTCACCGCCGTTTTCGCGGCGACTATCTGGGTTGTGGCGTTCTGCATAGTGGAACTTGCTCAATTGGACAGTCAAAATCAAGCAGACTTTCGGCCTGCACTGCGCTCGTTTCTCAAGCGGTTATTGCTTGTTCTTGTAGCCGTACCCACGTGTCTCATTGGCATGGCCCCGGCAATACGTTGGGGGCTTACCCACCACTGGGCGAACTTCACCTTTGTGCTACAGTTGGGGGATTTACGAACGCTCAATTCACTTTTAAAACCCTATTATCACGATCGCCTCTCCTTGTTCAAAGATCAACTCTCTTTCTATCTACATTATGCAGCTCCGCGTACGATCGGTGGAGCATTGCCCGGAGAGAATACATCCTTGACCACAATCCATGCATTGACATTGGGCCTGGGGCTTTTTTGTCTATGTGCATCATGCTTACTGTTCTTGCTTTCCCTATTCTG
>VBHS01000242.1 GCA_005881295.1 Chloroflexota bacterium | reverse complement strand
AGCGGCTGACTTGATCCAACAGGAATATAGTTGCTCATTTTATGGACATGTATTCCAATGTTCACAGAACTCGCTTTAACCTACGTCCGTTGACGCCTCTGAGCAAGCCCAAAGGCCCAACTGGACGGGAGGCACTACTACGGAGTGCCTGAATTTCTGCTTCCACTGCTCATGTCTTCTCATGAGCAGTGCTTTGACTTCCTGCCGGTTCTGGCAGGCGCGCAATTCCAGATCACCGAGCCGGGACGCGATATTCTGCGAAGCATTTGTGTCGGCATGTGTTGTGTGACCGCAAACTCGACAGCAAAACGTTTGCTGATTGGGCCTATTTTTCCGGTCCACGTAATGGCACATATGACATTCCTGTGAGGAATAAGCACTCTTCACACGCGTGGCAAGTACACCACGCTTTGTCGCGTTCCAAGTAATGTGATCTGGTATATGCGCTAAGTTCGACGCCCGCATGTAGGCGTTCATAGTGCGGGCCTTAAAGCGCATGGAAGCCACGGAAAGCTGCTCGTAGGCAAATTGGCAGTCCTGGTGCTCATCGAAACACAGATTGACTGCTCTGTTTATCTCTTGTCTGACGTGGCGTATGAGCCTCTGCCCGGTGGCGCTGGATGTGGATGGCAGCTTGTCTTTCGGCACGCCTCGCTTCTCCAGGCACTTTCTGAGCTTGGCTTTCCTGCGGCGTTTTTCACGGTCCTGCTTCTGCCGCTTTCGTAGCTTCCCGTTGAACGTGCCGTACTGCTTGCCATCCGAGGTGGTGAGGAAATTGGCGATGCCGACATCGATGCCAATGACTGGCGCGTCAGGCGAAGTCGCAACGGCGACCGTCTCATCGTAGGTGAGCGTCAACCACCAGACCTCATCCCGTTTGTTGAGCGTCACGCTGCTGTTGATTTTACGGCGTTTGCCGGTTTGGGGATCGGTGAGCTGCTCTTTGTGGTAGTCAGCGAGTTTGACCGGGATCAAGAGGGGATGGCCCTTGTCCAGCGTGCTCACATTGAGCCAGTAATCAAAAGTGCTGTCCTCGGCCTCCTCTAGCTTGATGACATTCCCGTTGGCTTGAATGCAGGGCTGGCGCAAGGTCGGAATGTTCCACTCGCGCCACTCCGGTTCTTTTGCCTGATCCTCAAGGGTGCCATCTGTCTTCTGCTCCTGGTATTCGGAAAGCTGGTCAAGATAGTCTTCATACGCATTGGCCCGATTCGACCGCCAGGACTTGGCGATGCCCGCGGCCTGTTGAATCGCGACGCGATGCCACCGCTCCGAGAGGGATGTGAGGAAACAAGGAGCACGAAAACCATTCGGCACCTCGTTGCTACAAAACAAGGTGACGTACTGCTGAGTCAGCGCAAGATACACCTCGGCAAGCGTGTCCAGGGTGGTCAACTTCCCTGGATTGGGAGCTTCTAACCCGATATGGGTGACTGCTTTGGTAATGACCTGTGGCGAACCCGCTTTCGTGCGCTTCCTACGCTTCTTCATGGTTTTCCTGTTTCAATTCCTGCACAATTTTTTCCGTCTTCCGTTTGGCGCGCCGTTGCCCGTAAAGTCTGGCACAAAACGAGTACACAATGCTGCTCAGATCAGCCAGCAGGTCTTCGGTGCTGTTCTGCGCCTGATTGACCACTTCGATCTCCCGCCCGTAGGTTTTCAGCAGCGTTTCGATGTAGCGAAAGCCAAAACGAGTCCCACGATCTTTGTGTTCAATGACAATGCGCCCGATGCTCGGATCAGCCAGCAGCGCGAGAAACTTTGGTCGATTGTCATTGACGCCCGATCCGATTTCTTTGACCACACGGCTCACTTGATAGCCACGAACCGTACAATAGGCCACCAGCCGCTCGGCCTGGCTGTCCAGATTCGCTTTGTTCTCCGAAGAAGACACTCGTGTGTACACCGCGACTTTGGCAGTAGCCGGTGCCTCTCGAACTCCCACCGGCTCTGTCACCAGAATCGTGCCGGTATCCATTTGTTGGCCAGCAATTTTGCCTGCTTTGTACCACCTCCAGGCGGTACGGTAGCTGATGCCCTGGAGCCTCGCGTAATCGATCAATTTCATACCATTATTCTAGCATACATGGCTGCGTTTGTCTATAGCTGTTCATTGATCGAGTGAACGTTTTCAATACTCCACTTTTGGAGAATATGCTCTCTCGTCTCAAGCATGTGCGCAAATCTGGAACTGGTGGCTGGAACGCATGTTGCCCAGCCCATCATGACCGCCATCCCAGTCTGAGTATTCGACTTGGAAAAGAAGGCCGCATCCTGCTCAAATGCCACACCGGTTGTACCGTGGAACAGATTCTTGAGGCGATAGGACTCACCCTTGCTGATCTCTTTCCCGCAAAATCAACTATGTCTCGACATAATTCGTTGCGTCGCCAAACATTGTCCCTACTTGATCTTGCTCGGGATAAACTGTTGCCCTGGAAATACCTCTTCAATCTGGGGGTTGCGGAAGAAACATCCGGAGGTATCAAGGTTCCCTATCATTTACCAGATGGAACCCCCGCACCTCGTTATCGTATCAGAACAGCTCTTATTGCAAAAGAGGGATCATGGTGGAACAAAGAAGAAGGCGAAATCGTCCCCTATGGACTTGAACGCCTGGAAGAGGCCAGTAAAGCTGGCTACCTCGTCCTTGTTGAGGGTGAAACCGATTCCTGGACGCTCTGGTTTCACAAATTTTGCGCGCTTGGTATCCCCGGAGCAGAGATGACCAGAACGCTCAAGCAAGAGTACCTTGCCGGTTTCGAGCGACTGTACATTATGCAAGAGCCTGATCCAGCCGGAGCCAACTTTGTTGAGCACATTGTTAGCTTATTGAGTGCCTGGCAGTGGCCGGGATGCGCTTATGCCATTTCTCTGCCAAATGCGAAAGACCCCAACGAATTGCATAAACAGGATTGGAGGGCCTTCCCAGCCGCTTTCCAGCAGGCATTGGACAGAGGAAGGCTGGTATGGTCTCCACCAGTACGTGCTGTATCGGAAGATATTCCACCTCAGGATCGCTTGCCACTTTTCACCATTGACAAGCTCCTCGCAGAACGGTTTTCAGCGTCTCACTGGGTTGTGCGTGATCTGCTACCAGAGGGATTGCTCCTGCTGGGAGGTAAGCCCAAACAAGGCAAGAGCTGGTTTGCATTGTCAGTGGCTCTCGCGATTGCTACAGGAGGATACGTACTCGGCACCTACGTGGCGGCACAAGGAGAGGTGCTCTACTTGGCGCTGGAGGATACAGAGCGTCGCCTGCATGTTAAAAGTCAACTATTTAGGACCCCCTCTGGCAACTATTTCTGCCGGTTTCTGAACGGCGATCTGCGCTGCTTCTTGTTGAAGCTTTCGGTGGGTGTTGGCCTCGGTAGCACGATAGCTCTCGACCTCCATCAGATCCAAAATGACGGAGTGATGAACGACGCGATCTATGGCAGCCATCGTGGTCATCGGGTTTTTGAAGATGTAGTTCCACTCGCTAAAGACCAAATTCGTCGTAATGATCACGGATTTGCTTTCATAGCGCTCAGACAGGAAGGTGAAGAGAACTTCCATCTCCTCGCGGTCCTGCTGCACATAGCCAATGTCATCAAGAATGACGCAGGCAAATTTATCGAGCCTGGCCAGTTCCTGGGGGAGTCGCAGATCGCGTTTGGCAGCCAGCAACCGCTGCACCAGGTTCGAGGTTGGTGTCCACAACACCGGATGCCCTTGCAGAATCAGTTCATAGCCCAACGCTGCGGCGATGTGACTTTTCCCAACGCCTGGCAGGCCCGCTGCCACGACATTGGTGGCAGAGCGAAGAAAGCTTCCAGACTTCAGGCGCTCAATCTGAAGTTGGAGCTCGGCTGGCAAGCGCTTCAGATCAAAAGTGCGGAAGGTCTTGTCTGGGGGAAGGGCAGAAGCACGCAGGAGTCGTGCGGTACGCCGTTGCATGCGCAGCTCCTCCTCGTGCTTGCCCAGTTCCAACAAATAGGCTTCGTGAGAGAGGCTCTCTTTGGCGGCGGTTCCGCGCCAGATCGGCAAACACGGCAGCCATGCCGCCCAGGTTCAGGCGCTCTAAGAGGGCGCGTAATTCATCCTGTCGATTGGTTTGATTAGCCATTGGTCCTCCTTGATGGAATGAGTTGGTCGTAGGGTGAGAGATCGAGGGTTGGGGTGTGCAGTTGCGGGACGCTTTGCACTCCGGGCAGATGCACCAGGTCACGAACGGCCACCAGGGTTGGCAGAATCGCCGCTTCCAACAACAAGCAGAGTGCCGTTTCGACCTCGGATTCGGAGGTGGTGGCGGCCAGGTACAGGATGCGGACATACTCCTGGTTGGCTCGCTTGGGCCAATCGGCGAGAAGCCGATCATAGGCCAAGCGGAAGGTGGTCGTGGGAAAGAGTTCATCGCGGTACTGGTAGGCGGCGAACGCTCCCGGCTTGCGTACCAGCGACCAGATGACATGGTGATAATCGATGCGATGCTTGTGCTTCCCAATGAGGCGCGGCAGGACGAACACAGGGGAGGTGCCCACGTAGCCCTCAAGGGTTTCCGCTCGCACGCGAACCATGACCGTCGTGCCTATCAAGCGGGAAGGGACTGAATAGATGTTACTGTTCACATGGATCGTCGAAAAGCGCGAAACGGTGACGCGCAGCTCTTTGCAGGGGGAGAGTGGTGCAGCTGGCAGGGGGCGCAAGGCCTCCTTTTCAGCGGTAAAACGCGCGTCCCTTGTCTGGTTGCGTTTGTACACTAAATCCTGCAAAAAGTGCTCGTAGGCTGAGCGGTTCGAAAAATCTCGGCACCATCTGACTCGCAACGCCTGGTCAACTGCTTGCTTGAAACGATGATGGGATTGTTCCACATCCCCGTTTTCATGCGCTACCCCCTGATTGTTCCAGGTTGGCTGCATCCGGTAATGCTGCATGAGGGCCTGGTAGCGCAGCGTCCAGTCTTCTCGCTCCTCTTTGCGTAAGTGCCGAACGGCGGCCGTCAAGTGATCGGTACGATGTTGCTCTGGGACGCCACCAATCTGCCAGAGGGCTTTCTCGATCCCCTCAGCCAGGGCCTCGAAGCTTTCGCTGAAGCAAATGCTGGCAGCTTCGGCGTTGGAGGAAGTCAGCACAAAGTGATAGACCATGTGAGGAAAGGGTTCTCCTGCAATGGTCACGCCCAGATCCTCCATATGGGTGAAATCGGATTGGGCTCGCTCTCCGGGCTGGTGTCGTTGTTCAAAGATGACCTCCTGCTCCGGCCCAGACACAGCACGCCATCTGGCAATGTGCCGCTGCAAGGTCCTGATTTGGGTCGGTCGATAGCGACTTGGGTGTTGCTCACAGAGCAGCGCAAACAAGGTGGACCCTTGCAGCGCTGGATCGCGTTCGAGTTGTGCGACCACCCAGGGCCAGTCTTGCTCAAACGGATTGTCGCGGGTAGCCCAGGTATGAGGACGCTTGAGCTGAGAAGGAAGCTCGCCCGCTTGTTCATATTTGCGGGCGGTGCGCTCGCCCATCCCTGCGCGTGCAGCCGCTAGCCGTTGGGGGGTCCCTTTCCGTCTCTCTCGCATCAGTAGCTTCACCTCGGTATCCTTCTTCATATGACACTCACCTCATTGCGTTGATGAGTGTCATCGTAGGTCATCAATGGAGCGCTTGTCTAGATTGATGGCCTGCATTGTCAGCGGT
>VBHS01000455.1 GCA_005881295.1 Chloroflexota bacterium | reverse complement strand
AAAAAGAGCAGGCTCAAAGCCGCCTAGGACGAGGGCGCAATTCATTGCGCCCATACAGTCAGATCTCTCGTTTATTTTGTTCATCTGCATAATGTGGTATCTTCTTATACTTCGACCGACATCGCTACTGCGCCGCCACCGCCTAGACACAGCGTTGCCAGCCCGCGGCCGCCACCACGCCTGCGCAGTTCATGGATCAGCGTAATCAGGACGCGAGAGCCGCTTGAACCGATGGGATGCCCCAGCGCAATCGCGCCGCCATTCACATTCACCCGCGACCAGTCCCAATCCAGCTCTCTGCCATTCGCCAGCGCCTGCGCGGCAAAGGCTTCGTTCACCTCGATCAGGTCAAAATCCCCGATTCGTAAGCCCGTACGCTCCAAAAGCCGCTTCACCGCGATCGTGGGGGCTGCGAAGATGTAGCGCGGCGTAATGGCCGACGCGGCATAGCCTGTGATGCGCGCCAGCTCCGTTAAACCGTTGGCCTTTGCGAAGTCTCTTTCCACCACTACCGTGGCCGAGGCGCCATCGCTCAAACCAGGCGCGTTCCCGGCTGTAACTGTGCCGCCCTCCTGGAATGCCGGCATCAGTTTCGTCAATGTATCCATCGTGGAGTCGCCGCGAATAGGCTCATCGTTCTCCACCACCACCGTCCCCTTTTTCTGCTTTACCTCAACCGGCACGATCTCTTCCTTAAAGCGTCCGGCGGCAGTCGCTTCCGCCGCCTTCTGGTGACTCCGCAGCGAAAACCTGTCCTGCTCTTCTCGCGTAACCCCGAACTTCTCGGCGATAATCTCCGCCTCGTTACCCATGTGAATATTCTCAAAAGCGCACCACAAACCATCATGAACGACCGCGTCTACAATCTCGCCATTGCCCATGCGGTACCCCGTGCGCGCCTTCGTCAGCAAGTACGGCGCATTGCTCATGCTCTCCATGCCGCCAGCCACAAACGCCTGCTCATCGCCCGCGCGTATCGCTTGCGCCGCCAGCATCACAGCCTTCAGGCCGGAGCCACAGACCTTATTCACAGTAAACGCTGGAATATCGACAGGAAGCCCCGAGTGAATCGCGGCCTGTCGCGCAGGCGACTGTCCAACACCCGCCGAGACTACATTCCCCATAATAACTTCGTCGATGGCATCCGGCGCAATGCCCGAGCGCCGTACAGCCTCTTTTATCACCAAAGCTCCCAGTTGGGGAGCTGTGAAACTGGCAAGTCCGCCAAGAAATTTACCGGTCGGCGTCCTCGCCGCCCCAACAATTACAGCAATATGCTCTTCTGACATGTACCAAGTTCTCCAGGTCTAAATCCACTCCATCGTGGAAAAATGTTACTCAATGGTGCATTTGGGAAATTCGTGGATGAGAATCAAGGCCGATAATGATGATTAACAAATTGTTTGGGGTCTGTAGGGGCGCAATTCATTGCGCCCTTGGACCACGTGAAGCGGCCTGGGACGAGGGCGCAATTCATTGCGCCCCTACAGTCAGATCCCTCGTTTATTTTGTTAAAGTTCATAATCGGCACCTACGGTTTCCCCAGCACTTAGCGAATGCACCACTAAATCCGACGCCCCGATAGGGGTGTCACTACCTTCTCATTATATCACCTGAAGAGTCTCCACTTCGATCCGATGTAGATGGCGAAGATGACCGCGATGGCCGTGCCAACGATGATGGAAAAAGGCAGTAATGGATACCCTTGCCAAAGGCCACATGCTGGTTCTCCTGGCGCAGAATGTCCAGGACTTCGGGATCAGGGAACTGCTGCGGGTCCGTATCCGCTGCTATCAAGGAGGCAAACACCATCTCGCCCTTGCGGATCACCTGACCATGCATGGGGATGTCCTCGCTCGCCCAACGCGGCGAGGAGAGACTCACCGGAGCTGTGTAGCGCAACAGTTCCTCGATGGCTGAGGGAAGCAAGGAGGGGTCGGCACGGAGCAGGCGCATCTGCTCAGGATGCTCGAGCAGCGCCAGCATGCCGTTGCCGATCAAATTGACTGTCGTCTCGTGTCCGGCGACGATGAGCAGGAAGATGGTCGAAATGAGCTCGGCCTCGTTGAGGGAATCTCCACGCTCCTCGGCCTGCACCAGGCCGCTCGTCAGATCACTGCCAGGATGGGCGCTCTTGTCGGCCAGCAGCGTTTTGATATACTGGACAAACATCTCCAGAGCAGCGAGCTTATCCTCCATTTGAGGCTCCATAGGAACATTCACGATCGTTTGCGACCAGACGCGAAATTGTTGGCGATCCTTCGCGGGAATGCCCAGCATTTCTGAAATGACGGTGATGGGCAGCGGGAAGGCAAAGTCAACAATGAGATCCATCCTTCCCTGTGCCTGTACAGCCTCCAACAGCTCGTCCGCAATCTGCTGGACGCGCGGGCGGAGCTGCTCGATCATGCGCGGCGTGAAGGCTTTAGAGACCAGGCCACGCAGGCGGGTATGATCGGGCGGATCGACCGTGAGCATATCCCGCCTCCAGGTAAGGAACAGGTCAATAACGGATGCATTCTCTCCGGCGGCATCCTGCCGCTCCGAAGGTTTTGAGACTTTGTGTGTGTCTTTGTCTTCGCGTCATTGCCCGGCCACGAGGGCTGTGTCCCGATCCCCCATAAGAGCGCGTCGACAGCCGATTCTGGATCGTAGAGCTGCTGCACATCGGGATCGATCAACTCGTTGAAAATGTTGCCATACACCAGGGAGCTGAAGATCAGATAGAGGATGAACGTCGCATCCAGGTCCGGGCGCAATTCTCCACGCTCCTGGGCGCGTTCGACCATCTGGCAAAACTGCTGTATCCGTGGGGCGACCAGTTTTTCGTAAAACGCGCGATAGATTTCAGGCTTCGTCTTGATCTCCGCAATCAGCCTGGTCATCAGCTTCCCCGTCAAAGGATTGCGGTTGAAGAGTTCTTGTGACCCTTTCGCAATGTAGAGCAAGTCGTTGCGGATATTGCCTGTGTCGGGAAGAGGAAGGTCTTCGCGAAACAGGGTGAGGGCATCTTTGATCACGTCTTCTTTCGAGGGCCAGCGGCGATAGATGGTCGTCTTGCCAACTCCGGCACGCTCTGCGATCGCTTCGATGCTCGAGCCGGCGAGCCCCTCTTCGGCGAATAAGGCGAGCGTTGCCTCCAGAATGGCCTGGTGAGACTGAGCGCTGCGCGGACGCCCAGCCTTGCGGATCGTTTGCTCAGATTCGGGTTCAATCATCGTTCTTCATCTATCTCCTTTTGTTTCCTCCATGATCTGATTACTGCCGAAATTCAATACGAAACGGTATCGTTACTGACTAAAAAGAATATAGCATAAATTTTTGAAAAACGCAACGGTTTCGTATTGAATTTTTTTGTGAAAAGAGATGTCGTTAGGAATATGGCGGTAGATGTCAGGAAACTTCGGGTATACTCAGGACATGCAACTGAAAAACACAGAAACTCAACAAGAGGAGGGATTAGCGAGGGTCAGCACATTCAAACCCGAAAACTGTACGCGAAGGTTTGGATGCGCTGACCTCTCTACCCTAGCCTCGGTTCACGCTCGCACCATGATCTGGTCTAAAAGCGAGCAGCCGGCTAGTCCTGCTGTCGGCGTTCCTGATTCTGGCGTATGGTGTCGCGCATCATCGTCACAAACGCCTCATTGCTCAAACTCGAACGTCCAAATTCAAGCAGTTCAGTCCAGGCTTGCTCAAGATCAATGCGGTACATGTTACTGAGCCTGATCAGTTGGATCAGTGCATCCGCGATGTTCCGCGCGAGATGCACATTCTCCACAGGCATCGCGAGTTTTCCTTCGATGGTCATCACATCGTCTGCCAGTCTTCCAACAACCCCGGCCAGATGCGTCACCAGCAGGTTGCCATCCCACGGCCCGATCACTGCCTGCAAACGTTGTGACATATCATGGGTATCGTTGATCATCTTCTCAAATTCCATTCTGTTGTTGCCTTTCTCCTCAAAAGTGTGAAAAATCAACTCTCTATGGCTATTGCCTCATTCATGCTCAGAGTGTAAACTATAGAGTATGCTCTAAAGTCAAGTCCTTTTTTGAGGAGACATCCTATGTTCATCAGTGAACTGGCGGAAAAGACCGGTTTAACGCCTTACACCATTCGCTTTTATGAGAAGGAAGGATTCCTTGATGAACGCTATATACGTCGCGGGGAAAATAACTATCGGTACTATTGCGAGGATGCGGTTGAGCGTCTC
>VBHS01000241.1 GCA_005881295.1 Chloroflexota bacterium | reverse complement strand
AGCGATTGACAATCTGCAACTCGTGGTAATCGAGGGGTTTCAAGTTGGGCGCGGAGTGGCGCGGATAGATCCAAGTGATATAGCACGCTTAGGATGCCAGCCTGGCGACATTATTATGATTTCGGGGGGGCGCACTACAGCGGCAAAGGTTGTGCCAAGCGCTATTGTTGAGCGTGGGCAACAGACGATCCAGATGGATAGTAAAGTTCGCCAGAACAGCGCATCAGGACTAGGCGAGCGTGTCACCGTGTGGAAGGCGAAAGTGAGCAATGCAGAGAAGGTCACGCTTTTGCCGTTGAGCGCTGGCACACCAATTCAAGAGAGTGATCTACAGTATATTACGCGCTACATGATTGGCTTGCCTGTTACTATTGGAGACCTGCTACAGGTTGGGACGCCTGGAAGCGCCCCACGAGAATTTCTAATTATCGGCACTACTCCTGCCACACCGAGCTATGCCTTGCGAAAAAAGCGCAGTACCGGGGACCTGGATGCGGTCATCCCTCCAGTAATGCCACAGCCGGTGACAGCGACCGAGGCGGTAGTTGTGCAGCAGGGCACCATTGTAAAAGCGCAGGCAAGGGGCGCGACCCATGGAGCACCAGGGCGGGTCAGTTATGAAGACATTGGTGGATTGGGGAAAGAACTGCAGCGGATACGGGAAATGATCGAGTTGCCCTTGAAATATCCCGCTGTCTTTGATCGACTGGGGGTTGAGCCGCCCAAGGGAGTATTGCTCTATGGCCCTCCCGGAACAGGCAAGACGCTGATCGCTCGCGTCGTGGCAGCGGAGACAAACGCATTTTTCTCGATCATCAATGGGCCTGAAATCGTGAACAGTGTCTACGGGAAAAGCGAGGCGCTGCTGCGCGATGTTTTCCAGGAGGCACAACGGCGCGCACCGAGTATCATCTTCATTGACGAACTAGACGCGCTGGCGGCAAAGCGCGAGAGCTCGGGTGAATTAGAACGCCGTATCGTGGGTCAGCTGCTGACCCTGATGGATGGTATGGCTTCGCGAGGCCAGGTAGTAGTGATTGGCGCGACCAACCAACCCAATACGCTCGATCCAGCTTTGCGACGTCCTGGACGTTTTGATCGCGAGATCGGGCTACGCGTGCCAGATGTGCGCGCACGAGCAGAGATATTGCATATTCACAGTAAGGACGCAGCCCTGGCAAACGATATTGACTTTCCAAGACTGGCACAACTGACACCCGGTTTCGTCGGTGCAGACCTGGAGGCGCTCTGTCGCGAGGCAGCGATGATCGCCTTGCGAAGGGTATTGCCGCATATCGATTACCAGCGGGGCTATATCCCCTACGAGACGCTCGTTAACCTGAATATAACGATGGCAGATTTCCAGGCCGCTTTACGTGAGATCGAGCCTTCGACGACCCGCGAGGTGTATGTCGAAGTGAGTGAGACTTCCTGGGATGACATTGGAGGGATGGAGAGGACCAAGGAACTATTGACCGAAGGGGTCGAATGGCCGTTACGCTTCCCCGAAGTCTACGCCAATGTCAAGGCTGAACCGCCACGAGGAGTGCTTTTATCAGGTCCTCCGGGATCGGGGAAAACATTGATTGCGCGGGCGTTGGCGAACCAGTGCGAGGCAAGCTTCATTTCCATTAAGGGACCTGAACTGCTCTCAAAATGGGTTGGCGAGGCTGAAAAGGGTATCCGCGAGGTTTTTCGACACGCCAAGCAGGCAGCTCCATGTATCATTTTCTTTGACGAGATTGACTCGCTTGCTCCCAGGCGCTCCGGTGATACGGATAGGAACTTCAGCAATGGAGTTATAGCGCAGTTACTCACTGAGATGGATGGCATCGAGGGACGCGAAGGGGTCATCGTGCTGGCCGCAACCAACCGGTCTGAACTCATCGACCCGGCTTTGTTGCGTCCTGGTCGTTTTGACCTGGTTGTTGAGCTGGATTACCCCAACGAGGAAGAACGGCGCGCCATCTTTGCAGTACATACGCGAGGGAAGGCGATTGCGGCGGATGTTACTCTCGAAGAGTTAGCAAGCCTGACAGCAGGGCGAAGTGGTGCGGATATTGAGGCTATCTGCCGACGAACTGCGTTACTTGCCCTGCGTGAATGGATCGCTCCCAAGATTGCTATGACTCGTGTCCAGGTTACCGAGACAACCGAGGAAGGGAATGCAACAAACGGCCAGGAGAGCGAGACGCCAGAGGAGCATGCCTCCTTACCGGCACAGCCCTCCAATCGCTTCATGATTCGCCCCGAGCATTTCGCGCGGGCCATTGATGAGCAACGCGAACGCTATGCAGTGCAAGAAGTGGCCGAAGGGTCGATAGCCAGGCAGCAAGCAGGACGTCAACGGCTGCTTGAGATGGCTTCCGATATGAATGCCGATGGGCGTCCGCCGCTAAGAGGGCTTCGTCTCTGGCTGGCGCGCCTGTTCGGGCTGGTCCCACGAGAGGCGTAGTTCGGCGAAAGATAAGACAAGCGGAGAAGCAGAACAAGCACTTGATTATATCAGGTGCTTGTTCTGCTTCTTCATCTAAGAAATTTCGGCTATGCAGCATGAGATGTGGTGACATTACAGGACATATAATCGTTCTTAAAGTATGGAGGGGAAAGGCAAATCGGGGAGTATATTCATTATAAAGTCAAGTACTACCTTCTTACAATAGGTAGTAGAACTATGTTATAATAAGTAACGGAGAGAAAAAGCTATATAAGCGAAGGGAGAAACATATGTCAAATATGTCTGACCACTCCTCTTCCGTCTCTCGTGAGCAGGTTGCAGAGGCGTACCTCAAGGCCTTCCGGTTGATTGACGATAGGGTTACCCCTTATCTCGGTAAAGTCACCACGCGTGTCCTGGTGCAAGGTGCTGCCAAAAGAGTTTCGAGTACTTATCCATTCCTCCATTTTCTTGTAAAGATGCCTTACACTGATGTCGTCCCAACGGTAGTACAAGAGCAATTAAGCGGAGTCTCCACAATAGAGCTTGCTGCGGCATTAGATGCTTTGTTACAGGAATGTTTTGCTGGTATCAAAGAATTGACCGGCGATCTTATTGCGCCCCCCATATATGACGAGGTAACGCGTCAACTAGAACAGTTACAATAGAAAGGACAATCGAGAGCAGCGTGCAATCACAGTCAAGGCTATCAGAAAGCGCGTATAGCTCATACCATACCCCGAATAGTGATCGTTTAGCAGCTATTCTCCAGGAGATGGAATACATCAATACCATCGGGAAAAGCTTTGTAGCTGCTATCGATCGCTTTCAGGTACACCGGGCTCTGCTTGGAGCTTTGCAAAAGCTCTACAGTTTTGCAGCCTGTTCCATTCTACTCAAAGGTGACCCATTCGAGCTATCGATTATCCCTTGCTACCCCCTCAGCCAGGTTTTTATAGCAGCAATGATTGAACGCATAGCCAGTGCAGCCAGCGTCATAGACTTTCCCGCTGTATCCGTCGAGGAGTTGGCAAACGCCTCGTATCTCGATGCCCCAGATGACCTCTCCATCACCCAGAAACTGGGCTCCCCGGTTCAGGATATGATCGGTGGGGCGGTGATCGGTTCTTTTCTGAATGTTCCTCTCACGGTTGAGAACCGTATCGTGGGTATGTTGAGCTTATTTGATGAGCGGGAAGGCACGTTCGACACTGATTTACTCAAGTTGACAACGATGATAGCTGATTATGCCGCAGTCGCGTTAGAGAACGTTCGCCTACGTGAGCGAGAAACTGCCCTCTGGCGACAAGCGGAAATAGGACGACAACGCCTCGAACTGATTATCAGCAGCATGGCCGAAGGGCTATTGATTACTAATGAGCAGGGGGGGATCACCCTGCTCAATGTATCCGCGCAGCATCTATTGGCTCAGGCACAACTCGATCTCAAGCAAAACTCGCCTCTCCGCACGCTTGCACTGGCCAATAATGTAAGTTGGTTACATAAACTAGCCGATATCATCGACGAGGCACTGACCGGTGTGACTGTGATGAACCAGGAGTTGATCGCGGGTGAGGCTGGCGAGCCCGTTCCCCTCACGCTGAGCATCAGCGCCGCGCCGCTCCATGATGCAAGCCAGGTACAAATGGGACCGATAGGAGTAGTGGCCGTGCTCAATGATGTGACGGCGAACAAACAGATTGAGAAATTAAAAGATGAATTCGTCTCTGTCGTTTCGCATGAGCTACGTTCTCCATTAACCGCGATCAAAGGCTACACGCAACACCTCATGCGGCGTATCGATCGTCGATTACGCAAGACACAGCAGGAGCAGCAGAGCAGCGCCATAAGTGGCGTGGATCTCCCCGAGAACTATGATCTACGCAGCCTGAGTATTATTCAGAGCCAGGCTGATCACCTTGAACGGTTGGTCAATGACTTGCTAGATCTCTCGCAGGTGCAGTGGGGGAAGTTACATCTCCAATACAGCAGCTTTTACCTGGCAGATGTACTCGTAGAGAGCGTACGTTCAGTACAAGCAAGCACGGAACAACATACAATCTACCTTGATATCGCGGTACAGGATACGAAAATTGTGGCCGATAAAATGCGTATGAGCCAGGTAATTGGGAATATCCTGGACAATGCCATCAAGTACTCTCCACAGGGTGGGCAGGTGACAGTCAAGCTCGAGGAACGTGAAGGCGACTACTTCGTGAGTATTACTGACCAGGGAATTGGTATTAGTCAAGAGTATCTCGATCACATCTTTGAACGCTTCTATCGAGTACGCAATACGGCCAGTCGTCAATACTCCGGTATTGGACTTGGATTATATGTCACCAGGGCTATTGTCGAGGAACATGGTGGACATATCTGGGTTACCAATAACAAAGGTCTAGGCTGTACATTCTCCTTTACAGTGCCTGCAGCAGCTCATTCGGACTAGAGCCAAAACGGTCATGAAGGTAGGAGAGGCCAAAGGGCGTGAAATGAATAGTAGCCCAGCTGGCGCGTAACAATTGGATGCTGCGCAGGATACGCGCTTCCCCCCACAAGGGATACCGCAGATCGCGCAAGGCGTTGAAGAAGTCAACACCACTCGAGAGGAGAACCCCGACGGCAATGACGATCAATTCTATGAGAGGGTGCCGTGGGAAGGCAATGGGGGCAAGGGATGAAAAGAAGCCAACGTAGATGACGAAGCCTGAGATAAGGGCGGGAAACAAGACGTTTAGCCAGATGTACAACGTGGAAGGTTCGTAGAGAAACATCACTGTCACACCGAGTGGGCTTACAGCCCAACCGATAAGAGGGCCATGCCGAAGCAGAGCCACCAGCACATGGGCGCACTCGAACAGGACAATCCATAACACTAAGAATCCTGCAAGTTCCAAAAAATTGAATACGTGTATGCTGGTCATTGCAACTGGCATAGATACCTCCTCATAATGTAGCCAGGTATGAGCGGCTACCACTCACTCATATTATACTATTTTTTCCCGTTTTTTAAAGGATAACTTTGAGGTGTTTACTCGCTCCAACCTTTTTCTCCCACCAAGGGTACAAAAACGCAGCCACCTAATGAACGAATCTCTGGCCCCCAGGGCGCGCGGTGAACGACGAGTAAATCCTGTCGCGTGTGACTCCCTACGGGGATGACTAACATTCCCCATGTCACAAGCTGATCTACAAGCTGCTTCGGCACCTCAGGGGCAGCCGCTGTCACCAGTACGCGGTCATAAGGGGCTGCATCAGGCCAACCGAGCGAACCATCGCCGACGTAGAGAGAGACGTTGGTAATACCCAACTGCATGAGGTGTTTGGCAGCCAGGAATGCCAGCTGTTGATGCCGCTCAACACTTGTCACGTGTGCAGACAAGCGCGCCAGGATGGCGGTCTGGTAGCCAGAACCCGTACCTATTTCCAGCACCTTTTCTTCACCGCTGAGTTGCAGCGCCTGCGTCATTAAAGCGACCATCAAGGGTTGTGAAATGGTCTGTCCCATAGCTATGGGGAGAGCACAATCGGCATAGGCCATACTGCGCTGCGCTTCATCGATAAATATTTCTCGTGGTGTAGTAGCTATAACGGAGAGAACACGTTCATCGTTCACGCCGCCATTGCGGAGCGAAGTTATCAGTTGTTGACGTTGTGTCTCAATATTGTGTGCCATTAGGTAAAAGAGTTTTGTGTGTTACTATGGACCGACGATATGAGTGAATTACTTTATGAAATATACGGGATTGCTTTCTACTAGTTTATGGCGTTGGCGAGAATGCGTCAAGGTGAGCAAAAGAGGTATTTCCTACTAATAAGCATTACATGTGGTGGGCGCTACTGGGATCGAACCAGTGACCTCTTCGGTGTGAACGAAGCGCTCTCCCGCTGAGCTAAGCGCCCTGACAGATTTGTTAACAGAAGCAACTATAGCACCTGAGGTGTGGTATGTCAAGCATTTTCCAGCACGCCACTCGCAGCAGCGCGCTGGGAAATGCCTGACAATCCAGTATGAAACTGAGCTACTGTTCTTCAGCAGTCTTGCGCAGGGCGGGGAAAAGGATGACGTCGCGAATGGAGTCCTGGTCGGCCATAAGCATTACGATACGATCAACACCGATCCCGAGGCCACCAGCAGGCGGCATTCCGACCTCCAGGGCCTCGAGAAAATCTTCATCTAAGACCTGGGCCTCATCATCTCCTTGCTCGCGCTGGCGCATCTGATCTTCGAAACGCTTACGTTGGTCGATGGGGTCGTTCAATTCGGTAAAGGCGTTGCCACATTCCAGGCCGCCAATGAATGGCTGGAAACGTTCTACCAAACCAGGTACCTCGCTATGATCCTTTGCCAGGGGAGAGATGTCGCGCGGGTAGTCGGTAAGGAAGATGGCCTGGCGCAACAGGGGAGTATCCTTGCGGAATATGGCTCCCATGAGATCATCGATCAAGCGGCCGCGCCCATGCTTAGGGTCTACCTCGTATCCCTTAGCGCGCATCTCCGCGGCCAGACTCTCTTTGTCAGGGAAGAGTCTGACATCAATCCCCGTAAATTCCGCGATGGCATCCAGCAAGGGAATACGCGGCCAGGGAGGAGTGAGATCTATTTCACGGCCCTGGTAGGTGATACGCGGCGTCCCCCTCACTTCGATAGCAATGTAGTGGATCATTTCCTCAACCAATGTCATCATATCTTCATAATCAGCATAGGCCTGGTAGCATTCCATCATGGTAAATTCAGGGTTATGTATGCGGTCAATACCTTCATTACGGAAATTGCGCCCAATTTCATATACTTTCTCGAAACCACCTACGATCAGGCGCTTTAGATAGAGTTCCACAGCAATACGGAGAAAGAAATCGCGATCGAGGGTATGATGATGGGTGATAAAAGGGCGCGCAGTGGCACCACCATACAGGGGCTGCAAGATGGGAGTCTCAACCTCCAGGAAATCCAGGTTATCGAGGTAACGGCGCATGGCTGTAATGGTGCGACTGCGAATAACGAAGATGTTCTTGACTTCATCACTATTGGCGATGAGATCAAGGTAGCGCTTCCGTTGGCGTATCTCCTTATCTTCTAATCCATGAAACTTCTCTGGCAGCGGGCGCAGCCCCTTGGATAAGATGCGAAAATCGGTAACATGAAGAGTGCGTTCACCGGTGCGCGTAAGAAAAAGATAGCCAGTGACCTGCACAAAGTCACCAACATCCAATAATTTGAGCATATGATAGGCCTTCTCACCTATGTCATTGATGCGGAAGAAGGCCTGGATACTCCCTGTGCCATCTTCAATTTTCATGAAGGCCACCTTGCCCATTTCGCGCATGAGGCGAATACGGCCAGTGACGGTAAAGGAGCCTTCGGGTCCCTGCCATTCATCAAAGTGATGTAAAATCTCTGAGATTGTATGTGTTCGCTTCACACGATTAGGGTAAGGGTTGATTCCCTGCTCCCGCAAGGTGTGCAGGCGTTGCAGCCGCATTTCTCGTTCGTCTGCCATTGTTGTCTTTTTCCTCCTCCAACAAAATGTGCGAGTTAATTGTAACATTGTTTTCAAAGATCGAACAGTCATAGTATCAATCCTTGTTGAGCATAAAAAAACCGGCCTGCGGTTCCGAGTTGTGCGGGCCGCAGGCCGGTCGATTGCTGCTACTACTTGGGGATTACGAGATAGAGATAATAGTATACTCCTTCACTCCGCCGGGCGTAGAGACTATAACCAGTTCACCTACTTTATGGCCCAGCAGCGCTTTCCCCACCGGAGATTCGTTAGATATACGTCCGGCACTTGGATTTGCCTCGTATGCTCCAACAAGCTTATAATGGTACTCCCGACCATCACTATTCTGGAGATATACGACAGACCCAAGGGAGACAAGGTCTGTACGTACCTCACTAATCAATTTTGCCTTGGCCAGTAACTGTTCCAGATACTGAATCTTTCCTTCAAGAAGAGCCTGCTGGTTTTTTGCATCTTCATAGGCGGCATTGTCGATCACATCACCTGATTCCTTGGCATCGTACAGGTACTGAGCAACTTTGGCACGGCCAACGGTATACAAATATTCCAGCTGACTCTGCGCGTGTTGTAGTCCGTCACTTGTAATGACTTCCTGTGTCTCCATCTCTTTGTCCCTTCAATACTCTGACTGAGACAATACATCTATGTTCTCAGCCTAATCCTCGTTCACCTAACCTGACTTAACACATAAAGCTGGATAGGTGATTACCCAGTTGGATATCCAACATCTCCCCAAGTTATCGTAACTAATTCACCTGAATGTAGACGGAGTAACAGCTCCCCGTTTTCATTCACTTCTTCAGCCACACCGCTTAACACAATATCGCCCTGGCGCACCTGTATAGTGCGACCAAGCGTTGTTAACTGGCTTCGCCAGCGCTCCCAAATAGCATGAGAGGCAGGGCTGCAGCCGTTTGCCGCGAAAAATGGTTCCCGAGCCTCATGTTGCAACGTTAGATAATCAGCCTCGATGTGTTGCAACATATGCGCGATCAACGCTTCTCGACTTACTTCACGTCCACATTCCGTTTCAAGAGTTGTCGCAATTGCGCTTAACGACCCCTGACCACCTGGCGATTGACGCACTAATGATTGGGAGATCATAGGAGACGTACCGTCGGGTATGTCCCGGATGCTCCCATTGACATTTACTCCAATACCGAGGATAGCAACCAGCTGACCGGCATGCCCCTGATCCACCGTTCCACGCAAAATATGACTTGTTTCAATCAGTACGCCAGCAACTTTGCGATTTCCGACAAGTACATCGTTTGGCCACTTAATAGTGGCGGATATTTCACAAGTTTCAGCTACTGCATCCACGATAGCAAGTGAAGCGATCATTATCAAAAAGCGGGGTGGGAAAAGAGGGCGAAGCAATGTCGATGAGAGTACATTGCATCCGTACATATCCACCCAGCGCCTGCCTAACCTGCCCTTACCAGCAGTTTGGCTGTCGGTAAGTATCACCACCCCTTCCTC
>VBHS01000229.1 GCA_005881295.1 Chloroflexota bacterium | reverse complement strand
CGCGCGCAACGCCATACCCGCTACCCTCTCCATCGAAGGCGAAATGCGCAGCTTCGAGCCGCCTGAGGCACGCCAACAATACAAGCATGCCATACAAGAATCTTTCGAGCAAACCGCCCATCGCTTCGGTGGATCAGCAAAAATCAGCTTCAAGACGCACTCCAGCGGCTACGAAATCAGCCCTGACGAACCGCTCCTGCGGGCCTATCGCGGCGTGCTTGCCCGGCGCGGCGCGACCTTATCAATGAAACCAACCTTCATCGGCAGCGATACCAGTGGCCTGCGCCCCGCCATCAAAGCCTTCACCGTCTCCACAGGCGTCGTCAACGAACATTCCGTAGAGGAATACGTCGCCCTCGACCCCCTCGAACAACTGGTAACCGACGCCCTCCAGTTGCTGTCCCTGTGGAAACAACACCCGCATAGATCGTAACTCTTTCTTTTTTTATCAGCCTGGGAGTCCGCGGCGCAGCCGCGGACTCCCAGGCTGATAAAAAAATTCTGAATATTTGCACATTGTTTCTAATCGCTCCATCAGCTATAATTCCATATACAGAAACCTTTGGCAGCAGCCCGTTCTGCGTGCAGAAAAACAGGCAAAACCGCATATGTTTTCGAAACACCATCATCTCACAGGGGGGAACGGGGATGTCTCGTAACGCCATTGATGTAATGGGCGAACCCAAAACAATCTTTAATTGGATACCGGGTGAAATGGTGGTGATCGTACGACTCCCTAAACGCCCACCAGACGATGAGCTGGACACGCTTGTCGAACAGGTGCGTAAACAGCTCAATGTCATTCTTCAGCCCCGTGACCTCACCCTGGAACTCTATGGCACCTATGGCCGCTGGCTGGATGAATCGTATGCCATGCCTCCTGTACGCCGTAGTGCCTTTATCTTTGGATTGCATCGGCAACAGCCGCTCGTTGCTATCTTCTTTCATGCTCGTCACGCAGACCCGGCCGTCGAAGATCCCGCACCCATGGCCTTATCATACCTGCAGGGACAGCTTGAGAAGCTGGCGCAGGCAGGGCTGCACGTTCTCTCTGCCATGCCCAACTGGCTCGTCACTGCCGCTCCCGTTCTCTATGGCGATGGCGGACCGGCTTTACCCCCCAGACCATCACCCAAACTCGACTTTGCCACTGCCGGTAATTCCCTTATGGGCTGGCGCACCTCAATCCTTGACCAGGGAATACCACTTGATCCCAATGGCGCACAGGAGGTCCTGGTTGCCATACTGGATACCGCCCCCCGTCCTGATCGCTTAGATCGTGCCATGCACCGTCCCGAGTTTCGCCGCAACTGGCTGCTGCAACTCCTCGCACGCAATTTACAAAGCGCGAATGGCTCTTTCGAGATTGAACATGATCGCTATCCCGTCACCACCGATGTACGTACAGGACGAGATTTTCAGCATAACTCCTGGTATTATTCCATGCCTGATCACGGCCTCTTTGTGGCCGGCCTCGTCCGCGACCTCGCCCCCGGCGCTCGTATTCGTTTAATCCGTATTCTCAACGACTTCGGTGGCGGTGATCTGTACCCGCTCTTTGCCGCCCTGACGGACCTGGAGCAAGAACTCGTCTCCGGCTCAATTCGTCACCTTGTCATCAACCTCAGTCTCACCATTATGCCCGACATTCGCCGTTTGCCCTACATATGGTTCGACTACCGTCAATGGCCTAGTACGCAGTTAATGGGCGCCATGCGTGTCCTCACGCATATCGAAGATGGGCTGCGCCTGCTATTCGAGAGCCTGTTTGCCCACGGAGCGCTCATCGTAGCAGCGGCAGGCAACGACTCATTGCCTGCCAATGAGAAGGGACTGCTTCCTCGTCCACCTCGTGCCCCCGCGCGATACGAGACAACGCTCAGCGTCACTTCGGTCAATAGTCAGTTCGCGCCCTCGGCCTTTGCCAACGCAGCCAGCATGCCTCACTATAACTCCGGTGTGGCTACCTTTGGCGGAGACGCCTTTGGGACTCTCGATGCCAATGGATGGCCGGACGCCGTGCGAGGCATCTTCATCTCGCGGGCATTTCCAGGCGGTGAGCAGAACACATCAGGATGGGCCGACTGGTGTGGCTCATCATTTTCTGCCCCCATCATCAGCGCAGTTGGAGCTCATCTTATTGCGCAGGGCTGGTCAGCCACCAATGCCATCAACCGTATTGCAATGGGCCAGGATCAGTCTAGCGAGAATCTCTTCGGCGCCAGCCCCGACGCTCCCAGCCTCCTCGCGAACATCGTTCGCGTCCAGCAGCGTTTCAAAGGCTAAAAGATGTTAGCTCGCCTGTTTGGATTCATGGTCTTTAATCGGTTGTACAAGTATCTTATCGATGCGCCTTCCATCCATATCCACAACCTCAAAGCGGAACCTGTCCCACTCAAAATGATCGGTGATAGTCGGGACACGTCCAAGCTCTACTAATACAAAGCCTGCTAGCGTCTCGTACTCTCCTCTTGACTCTTCGGGCAGCTCCCGGATGTGCAGGATTTCTTTAAATTCATCGATGGGCAACATGCCGTCAAATAACCATGACCCGTCCTCGCGCTGGATCGCCTGTGGATTTTCCAGGTCGTCCCGTGAAGAGATATCTCCCACAATCGCTTCTAGTATGTCATTCAGCGTTATCAGTCCCGTAATATCCCCATACTCCTGAATTACTAACGCTGCTTGTTTCCCTGTTTTCTTGAACAACTCCAGTACCTTTAATGTGCTTGTGCTCTCAATCACATATAATGGTTCGTGCATGGCCGACTTTAAGTCAAGAGGCTGACCCGCCATACATTGCAGCAACAAATCTTTCACGTGCACCATCCCAAGTACATTGTCGAGGCTTTCCTGGCAAACGGGGAAGCGAGAATAGTTACTCTCACGTATCGTTTGACGTATTTCTGGCGGTGGGTCTTCTATGTCAAGCCAAACAATATCAGGCCTGTGAGTCATTAAGGCGCTGACGCGCCTGTCACCCAGGCGAAATATCCTTTCGACCATGTCCTGTTCGGCAGCCTCAAATGTGCCGATCTGCGTCCCTTCCTCAATTAAGACATTGATCTCTTCTTCAGTAATCGGCGGTTCGCCGGATGGCCGCAAGCCTATCAGTCGCAATATTACCTCTGTCGAAATACTCAGCAAATTGATAAACGGAGAAGCAATGGTGGAGAGCACACGCATAGGAGTCACCATGATGACGGCAATGCGTTCAGGATTGTTTAACGCGATACGTTTAGGAACTAGCTCGCCAATAACCAGTGAAAGATAGGTGATAACTACTACGACGATTGTCAGCGCAATAGCACCACTATAGGGAGCAAGCCAGGGGATGGCACGTATATACACTGCTACTGCCTCAGCTACAGTTGCTCCACCAAATGCACCTGCCAGAATGCCGATGAGTGTGATACCCAGTTGAACAGTAGAAAGGAGCCGGTTTGGTGAGTTGGCTAATTCTAAAGCTGCCGCAGCTTTCTTGTCTCCTTCATTTGCCCGTTGTTGCAGTCGAACTTTGCGTGCCGAAACAAATGCTGTCTCAGACATGGCAAACACACCGTTGGCTATGATCAGGAGGATGATAATGACTATTTCAAATGCAGCGAAAGACATGTCTACATACTCCCTCTTTTTGTGGCAAGTTGTGCCGTATCCGGGGCTGTGTATGTAGCAGCCCTTTCGTAATGCTATCTATACTAAAAGATACGTATCAGGGAGATTTTAGTAAACCCGCCTTGACGCTTCACTTTGTATAGTCTATAATACACTCAAACGGAAATATGAAATCGTCCGAAGAGGTTTCTATATTACTTACTTAATAGAGAGGCAAATTACATGATCGAGCAGAGCCAGCAATCGTCGGTAGAGACCAGCATCCTTTCCATCACGCCTTCGGCATCAGAAAAAGTTCGCGAACTGTTGAAGCAGGAGAACGATCCTGGCCTCGGCCTTCGCATCTTCGTCGCTGGCGGCGGGTGCTCCGGTCTCCAGTACGGCATGACCCTCGACGAGGCGCAGGACGGCGACACCATCATCTCACAGGACGACTACAGTGTTCTTGTGGATGAGATGAGCCTGGGTTACATAAATGGCAGTGAAGTTGACTACGTTGATAGCTTGATGGGTGCAGGATTTACCGTCAATAACCCCAACGCTGTTTCGAGTTGCGGCTGTGGTCATTCATTCAAAACTGCTGAAGGCGGTGGTGAAGCCAGGGGTTGCGCCTGCGGCCACTAATCTTCACATCTGACCAGTATGTGCATATCTCAACTCACCCAATTCGTGAGAAAAAGAGGTCTCTCCTTACGTAATATATGCATAGGAGAAGACCTCTTTTGTTGTTCTTTCTGACCTTCTGTCGCTATGGAGTTTAGCTATTAAAAGGAGTGTGCATGAGCAGCAGACGAATTGCTTATCGTCCTCGCTATCGCAATTTTCAACCTCAAACACGGCCTTCACCACGCACTCGTCAAGAATTTTTTCGCCAACACTGGTCCTACCGACGCCTCAATTTTCCTTATCAAAAGCCCACCCTGGGGCGGGGCCTTCTTCTCATACCCATCTATCGCTTCGTCCATAGCATCAGGGCATAACCAGTGCTCTGTCATTCTTCAACGACTCTCTCTTCATCACTCGTATGCAAGACAATCGGCCCACTGAGCATTCTATTCACAAGCCCCGGCATATCGCTGGCGAACTTTGAGTTTGCCACAACGCGCTCTGCCCCGGCCTGCAGCGCCTTTTGCCTCGCCTCGAGATCCATGTGAGAACCAAATGCCAGCACTGGTAGTCCATGTTCGCGCGCCCGGTGTATCGCTCCTTCCCAGTCAACCCCACTGATAGCGGTATTGACAATTGCCAGCATCGGCTTTTCATCCCCTGTTATCCCCAGGCGTTGCTCAAATGCGGCAAGCGAGCGTACTATGGTCACCTCCATCCCGTGGTGTCGCAGCGTATCGCGCATTTTTACCGAGAAGAAGAGATCTTTTTCCAGGGCAAGAATCTGTATTGTCACGCTGTAGAATCCTCGCTAATCTTCTGAACGCTCCTGCACTGGTCTGCGGAACAGGTCTGCCAGCTCCTGGTTTACCACGTCCAGGTTCGTATACAGTTCGCGATTCAAAATATGATGCGTCCCGTT
>VBHS01000228.1 GCA_005881295.1 Chloroflexota bacterium | reverse complement strand
TTGGCGCAGCGATGGGCGCAATTGCAGGTCACTTTGCTCATTATGGCATTGACGAGGACTTCATCAACTCGGTGCGTTCCAAGATCACGCCAGGCAGCTCAGCCTTGTTCCTGTTGACGAGCGGGGCCGTGCTGGACAAGGTTGCTGCGGCCGTCAAGGGGCAGCAGTTCGAGATCATTCAGACTAACTTGTCCAAAGAGCAAGAGGACCAGCTACGTGCGGATTTCGCAGAGTAGCGCATTGCCCGCTGATCTTGTCGCAGGTGGGATGGTCAGATACTGCCTGGCTTCCCCCTGCGTATCTCCGCATCGATGTACCTTACATACCCATATGCGCATTCAGAACTCTAAGCTTTTTTCTCTTGCAAGGACTCCCTGGAAAACTCTGCTAAATTCTTTGGGGCGCTCTGGACAATATCTGTCAAAGATGGTGAGTGATAAACGAGGCGATACGCTAAACCGCAAACGCCTCTCTTACCTTACTCGATATCAGGAAACAAGCCAAAACGAAAAAGGCAATGATCAAGCTGAGGGCAATTTGCCCTGCACCTGCCGAATAGAGCGCTTTAGGACGCGTTAAGAGCAGAACGCCTGCAATGATATTGAGAAATTCAATGAGAAGAGTAGCCCAGAAGGCCCAACGCTTGAGTGTCCAGAGCGCCCAGGCGAAGAAAAGGTAGAGCACTCCTGAAACGAGCCCCGTGACCGAAATGATGTCTATCGAATCGGCTGCAGCAGAGGCTCCGTAGACATTGAAACTGCCGTTGGTGATCACTGCAAAAAATGCGAGGGAGCCGAGGATAAACCATACGACGCCTTCCACTGCCAGGATGAAGGCCATGATCGAGATGAGTAGGGGGCGTTTACGTGGGGCTTCCAGTAGAGTGTCTGACATAGTTCCTCCTGAATAAACGAATAAATACTACTTTGTTAGATTCTATCGAGTAGTTCTTATCAAACTGACCTCTCAAGCTTGTTGGTAGCTTCCCTATTGCAAGAAGGCTCCTTCTGTAAGCGGCTTGTAGTGACTGTTAATATGAAACTAACAAAGTAGTACCGGATTCACAGTGAGAACACTACCTTCTGCGACGCTCACGGCGCCGCACACCGGCGACCGACATCGGTGACAAGGGCCTGCCGACCGGGTCGATGAACAGCGCGCACGGCCCGGCCTTGGGCGGGAGCTTCCCGTCAAGAATATCGATGTTGTAGGTGAGGCTATCCCCGTCAAGTTGCGGATCGCGAATGGTCACCGTCACTTCTTCGGGGGTAGCATCCCCATCCTCCAGGAAGGAAACAACCGCGTTGGGAGGGTCTTCGGCGAAGCTGTTTTCGCCGTCGCCCCACTGGCTGACGAACTTCTTGGAGCTCAGGTGGCCCACGACCCGTTGAGGCCGGTCGGCAAAGAACAGGGTGGAGTGTGCCAGGCCGTGAAATGTCACAGTGCCGTTGCTCGTCGTCAGCCCGTGGGCACTCTGCACAAACAATGCCTCGATTTGATCGACTTGTTGGTCGGTTTTTTCGCTCATAGATGCGTTCCTTTCGCTTACAAATCTGCTCCAAGGACATCCTGGAAGCATATAGCACCAATGGTTATTAGATATCAAATTAATACGTACTACTGTACCCGGGCATGCGCCGTCGATTGGAAGCCGCGCTGCTTCCATACGCACCCATATCGAGTAAGACTCCTATGACTATCCAGAACCAGCCCCACCCAGTCAGGCCGACGCCTGGGACGTATAAGAAGACATACATCAAGGTGGTGAATGGCAGGAAGACAATCCCGAGCAATGGAATGATGAACGTGTCAAATGCCCGGTTGACTAACGGGGTGAACAACCAGACGATGAGCAATGCCAGGCGCGGGAAAGCTGACGCGAATAGTGCAAAAAGACAAGCCATGATCAATACCTCCTAATCTTATACAGGTGCATTTCTCAGAAGCCGCGTTCGGGTGAGAAATACACGCCATCACTGTCATTAGTGTACTCATCCAATAGTGATCGCGCATCCTCAGAACCCGCTATTTTTGGGCCTCTCGGGACACAGGCTGAAACATGCCCTGTTCGAGGTGATATAGCGTATTTGCACTACATACGGATAGCAGTGTAATCGGAACAAGCTAGTTCTCTACGCTTTTTCAGCCACGCAGAAACCATCCACGCAGAATGTCAACTGGAAGGGTTCCGGTCATAGGCTTACGGGGCAACAATAGCATGCATGTCAGGCTCCAGATTTCGTGGACGAGGTATCCTTAGGACGCCGAAACGAGATGACGAACGCTGCTGCTCCTTACCTCCCATGGCAGTGCTTGAATTTGCGTCCACTGCCACATGGGCACGGGTCGTTTCGCCCGGCCCTGGCGAACGCTTTTTGCACCTGCGCCTCTTCAGCTGCCAGGATCAGCATCACCTCTGCCGGGGCACGGTCGCGGCGCAAGAGCTCGGTCATCAGCCGCATCGGCCGATCGATATGTTTGAAGAAGGCCTTGTAGCCCGCACACAGGTAATTCAGTCCGGGCTCCCCATCGGGCGTCTCGATGAAGCGGTTCTTGGGACACTCGCCGTGGCAGGCGAAACGCACCTCGCACTCACGGCAGTACTTTGGCAGGCTATCACGCTTGTGCAGGCCAAACTGCCGCTGCCGGTCAGAGGCCACCAGTTCTATCATATGCTTCTGTTTAATGTTGCCGAGCAGATACTTCGGTTCCACAAAGTGATCGCATGAGTAGAGGTCTCCGTTGTGCTCTAGCGCCAGCGCATTGCCGCAGGTCTCAGAAAAGATACACAGCGCGGGCGGAACACCCACCCAGGAAGCCAGGGCCGCGTCGAACATCTGCACGAACACCGTGCCCACATCGCGCCGAATCCATTCATTAAAAATGGCGATGAGAAAGGTGCCCCACTGCTCTGCCGTCACGGAACGCTCGCTGACCTGATTGCCATCCTGAAAGCCTATCTCCCCGTTCTCGTTGATGCGTTCAACAATGGGGATGAACTGCATGAACTGGGTACCGACATCGTCGCGTAAAAAGCGGTACACCTCGAGCGGGTGATCGGCATTGGCGGCATTCACAGTGGTCAGGACGTTGAACTCCACCCGGTGCTCTTGCAACAGCCGCGCAGCACGCATCACCTTGTGGAAGGTCGGCGCGCCGCCTTTATCCACGCGGTAGGTATCGTGCATCGTTTGCGGGCCATCCAGACTCAACCCGATCAAAAAATCGTGTTCGCGGAAAAACTCGCACCAGGCATCGTTCAACAGGATGCCGTTTGTCTGCATCGTATGCTGAATCGTGGTGCCGGGACGTGCGTATTTCTTTTCATACTCTATTGAACGCTTGTAAAAGTCGAGCCCCATCAGGGTCGGTTCACCACCCTGCCAGGCAATGGTCACTTCAGGTCCGCGCTGCGATTCGATCATCTGGTGGATGTAGGCTTCGAGCAGGTCATCTGTCATGCGAAAGCGGCTGTCGGGATAGAGCTTCTCCTTCGACAGGAAAAAGCAATACGTGCAATCAAGGTTGCAGGTCGCCCCGGAAGGCTTGCCCAACACATGAAAAGAGGTGGGGGCATTCCTGGGCCATGCGGCAGGTGCGCCGGGCATGGTTGCCGGTGTGGCGTTTGCTGGTATCAGCGGGATGATCTTCGATGGTTGCATATAGTTCGCTCTCTGGCTCCCTTCCTCTGCTACGAACAGAAAACACAGGACCTCTGTCTCAAGTGTACGTGCTTTGGAGCGAAAACACATCCTCAGAACACATCATTTTCCGCATGTACGTCACCTTCTTCATACCCGACAACTAGTGTAAACACACTATGCGACCATCTATGTCATATTTCTCACCTTTCTTGCGGTATACAAAAATAGTGTGTTCTGAAGATGTGTTTTTGTCTCAAGGGCACTATACTCAAAGCAGAGGTGTAGAGACATATAGCTGGTGTTTCCATTACTACATGACCTGCTCCGACCGGGCAGGTCGAACATTCAACAGAAGTTAGGAGTTTGATCACATGACAGTACTTGATTGGGTTCTTGCATCCCTCCTTTTCAGCATCTACTTTTTCTTTCTTTTCACTGTGTGTATACTCACTTTCCGCAAAGGATACGTTTTGCTGGGGATCATCGGGATCTTCATTCCCTTCCTCTGGCTCATCGGTGCAATCTTGCCGGCCAAACGGGGTTCCCAGTATGAGTCTACAAAGGATATGGGCATGCAAACATAAATGGAGCAGATGACGCGTTAGTCGGCGTCCTGGCCCCCTTTTGCGAAACGATTGTTTTCTCCAGATCGGCTATCGAATTTCTTTGCCGGAGCATAGGTGTGCCCCGTGCCGGAGCCCGTCGGCCTCAAAGTCTGGGCGAACCCACACCAGAGCTAGCCTTCCTGCGCACGCAGGGCAGGTTGGAAGCGCGGAAGACTCCCCTGCCTAAAGAACCCTCCCGTTCTTTAGACGGGGAGTCTTCAGGCTACCCAATAATGGCTGATGAAGAGGATAGTGTTTACTGCGAAAACAGACAGGGAAAAGGCAACAAAGACCCGGTCAAAGCATGGGTGTTTGCCCCAAACAGCAAATATGACAAATATTGGGAAAATAGACATCATATAGCGCGGTGCTGCCGATAGTGGCTCTAATGGAATGAACGGATAGCTGAGTGAAAAAATCACCATTGCCACAGCAAAGAGACTATAATGCAATGGGAGATGCTTCCAGCCTATTGCGAGGGCAACAAGAGGAATAAGTGTAAAGGCGATATCCCGAAAGTTGTACGCCTGGAGTGATGAGGGAGTAAAGAACACCTGGAGCGTAGAGATCAAACCATGCCATGGGAGTGATAAGTGACGGCTCCAGCTCGATGCCTCCTGGGTACTGAAGGAGAGCGGATTCCCCTGGGTATAGCCGAGGGAGATCATGTACACCAGGACGCCGATAGGGATAAGGACAATGGGAACAAATGCATTCAATTTTTGCCGCCAGCTCTGCCGATCATATTCACCGCGTATCCAGAATCGTTGAATAAACACGACTAGAAATGGGATGACCAGAATGACGCCTGTTGCACGCGTAAGTGCCGCAAGAAAGCCCAAAAAACCTGCCAACCACCAATCTAATGGTTTCCCACGTCGTAAAAACAAGAAAACGGTTAGACAGAGCAGCACGAAAAGCGATTCTGTATAGCCAGCAAAAAAGAACATGGCATACGGGTAGAATGTAAGGTAGAACAATGCATTTTTGGCTACCTGTGGCCCAAAATCATCGTTGAGCAAGTAGTAGAAGAGGACAAGCACGAAGTAGAAGCATATATTTGAAAGAAGGAGACCTGCAAAATAATAGGAAGTGGAAGACGGGCCAAATGCAACTCCAACGCCGTGTTCAAGCAAAGGCCAGAGCGGGAAGAAAACAGTATCTCGGGCGAGCCTGTAACCATGATAGGCGATATTGACGTAGGATATTGCATCCCAATGATACCAGGCGAGTAAACAAGAATTGATATCAAGGGCACAATTGTGTGCCGATGTTTCTCCGCTGCGGGGAAACATACCGGTACCTATGTAGCTAAGAAGGACGATAACCAGGCGGCTGAGCACAAAAATCCACGCGGCTTCTTGCCATGCGCTTCTTTTTTTTCTGTCTATCTTGCGCGATTGTTTTTCTGTCTCTTCTAACTGCTCAGCGATGGTATTGCCAGAGCTGTCGTGAATGGTCTGAGATTGTGCTTCTATTTCTTCAGCCATGTGTGCTATTCTACTGACAGCCCTTGCTACTGTCAACACTCCGAGTTACCCTATGGGATATAGGTTTTGTTTTGGGGGTTCTGGAAAAGAGATGCCAAAGAGAGCAGCAAGGTCACGGGTAGTAGCCTGTACTATTTTTAGGTTAATAGAATGTAATGGCCTGGGCCTATCAAAACAATTTCTAATTTGCAAACAAAAGGATACAACACATTTATGCTCGATATTTGTATGCTCGGCACCTGTGGCATGATGCCTTTACCTGGTCGCTGGCTTTCGTGCGCACTGCTGCGTAATGGATCTACCTTGACTCTTTTTGATTGTGGCGAGGGAACACAGATTCCCTGGAAATCGCTGGGATGGGGTTTTCGCCAGCTCGGAGCTATCTGCTTTACACACATGCACGCAGACCACGTGGCAGGATTACCCGGTGTACTCTTCATGGTTGCACATGCTGGCCGTACCGAACCGCTCCATATATTTGGCCCTCCTGGAACCGCTTATGTTGTCGAGGGATTGCGCCGCATCGTCCCAGAGTTGCCCTTCCAGGTACAGATT
>VBHS01000227.1 GCA_005881295.1 Chloroflexota bacterium | reverse complement strand
GATCTCAAGATGCACTTCCCTTTGACAAGAGGCATCATCTTCCAGAGGGTTGTAGGCTATGTTCGCGCGGTGGATGGTGTCAGTTTTAGTATTGAGCGAGGACAAACGCTTGGTCTTGTGGGAGAGAGTGGATCTGGTAAAACCACCATTGGCCGTACCATCGTGCGACTTTATAAACCCACTACCGGTCAGGTCCTCTTTGGAGATACTGACCTGGCAAAACTGGGAGGGGAGGAACTAAGGCAAATACGCCGTCGCGTGCAAATGGTGTTTCAGGACCCGTATGCTTCGCTGAATCCACGCTACACAATCGGCTCTCTGATCGCTGAACCAATGAATATCTACAATGTTGGCTCCGTGCGCGCGCAGGTACTCAATTTGTTGCAGCGACTGCAAAAGCAATTTGAACTGACGTACCTTTTCGTATCTCATGATCTAAGCGTGGTGCGCCACGTTGCTGACCGCATTGCAGTGATGTACCTGGGAAAGATTGTCGAACTGTCCGACCGGGATGAACTCTATGCCGCTCCAAAGCATCCTTATACCCAGGCCTTGCTTTCAGCAGTACCTATTCCTGATCCGAAAGTTGAGAAACGTCGCCAGCGCGTCATTCTATCGGGCGATTTGCCCAGCCCTATTAATATTCCTTCAGGTTGCCGTTTTCATACTCGGTGTCCGATGGCACAGCAGATTTGTCGAGAAGTAGAGCCGGCTTTCGAGGCAAAAGAAGGTCGTGAGCACTACGCTGCCTGTCACTTCTCGGAGGAAGTCAGCCTCGTTACAAAGCGCGAATTCTAAGGGCGGCGGGCGTCACACCTTCGATGGCGCTTCCGCCCTCAGTGTTTTCACCTCGTAAAACTGCAGTATGCCGTAAAGCCGCGCGCGTATTGATACATAATGACCCATCAAGGTATGTTATCAGTGACAACTTTCTAAACCGAAGAACCTGCTACACTGGATAATAAACCTACGGATGAGAAACCAACCTTTACCATTTCACGTAATCAAACATAAGAAGTACTAACATTTTTTGTAGTGCCCATTTGTAGCTAGTTTCCTTTCAGTCATACCTGGATCTTTCAGTTACATTTGCGCTATGAGATGCTTGAAAAGTTATTTGTACACCCGACTCTTTAGCCGCCTATCTCGTATTGAATGTACTTCTCAATCCTGGGGAGGGTGTATTGATGAAAAAGTGGTTACTACTTTCTCTCGTTCTGATAGTTGTGGTGGTGAGCATTCTTGTTATCCGTGGACGATTAGACACACCCAAGCCTGTTGTGTATGGATCGCTTCTAGTCAGGGTGCCAAATAGCGCCTATAAATACTCCCTCTGTAGCGAAGCCTTCTCGTTTGCCAAAGCGCCAGCTGATAATCCATATAAAACGGATTTCACATTTCATGATCCATTTCGCAAAGCAATGGATACGATCATTCCGCGTTTCTTAGGTTACGATAATCAGAGTCAGATCGTAAGCTTTAGCGTAAAAATTATCATCGACCAGGTTGCTACCTTTGATCAGACCATTTCGCACATCCAGGGAACGGATGGTATCTCCATCTTGATACCTAATACTGAAAACCAGTTACAGCATTCCAGTGTGCCACAGTTTATTATCAGTCTTTCAGAACATAGAGGGAACCTGGCCGTGCTCGATTATACCTGCCCTGACCAGTGGATATGGTCAGCTATGAAAACCTGATTGCCTGCTCGTGCCGGGTCACCTTGGAACCGGAGCCATGCTCCTGGTTGGATAAACATTCTGCCCAATCTCATTCCCATTGAAACGTTCTTATAGCAATGACAAGCACAGCAACGGCCCAAACGGCGAGCACCACTAAAGCGGAACCAGGAAATGCTGTGCCATTGCTCATAGTTGCCTGCAGGGCCTGCGTAAATGCAGCAGCCGGTAGAAACTGAGCGATGGCGGCAACCGGAACTGGGAGATGACTCAAGGGCAGGATGCCACCTCCGAGCAGGACAAAAAGCAGGAAGAGTGCGTTAGCCCCTGCCAATGTGATTTCAGCCCGCAGCGCGCCAGCCATAGCCAGGCCAATAGCGGCAAAAGTGACTGTACCAAGTGCCATTACCAGGATGGCAAGCAATGGTGAACCAGCAGGTTGCCAACCATAGAGTGTCACTGCGACCCCCACTACCAGTATTACCTGGACTACTTCCAGCACCAGAATAGAGATGACTTTCGCAATTATCAGCCCGCTCCGTGACAGCGGCGATGCGCCAAGGCGCTTTAGCGCGCCGTAGTAGCGTTCATAGGCAGTTGCGATACCAAGGTTCACCATCCCCGCAGCCATCACCGCCAGCGCGAGTATTCCCGGGAGAAGAAAGTTGACGGCGTGACCGTTGACCACCGTGGCAATATTCAGCGATGTAAAGAAGATGAGTAAAATGACTGGAACAATCAATGTAATCAATATGTTCTCACCGCGTCGCAGTGTGAGAAGCAGTTCAAATCGTGTCTGGATTAGAATCTGGCGCAAGCGAGGCGCCGCTTTGTTCCTGCCTCCTGTATGCTGATCCAATGTCTGTATCGCCATAATTATTCTCGCACCTCTGCCCCTGTTAGTCGCAGGAACAAATCTTCTAGCGAACCATGCCCTACATGCAGTTCAGAAAGGGTGATGTTATTGTCGCGCAACCACGCGGTAAGCTCTGCTAAAAGTGCTGGAACTGCCTCTGTCTCTATCAAATAGCTGCCAGGGCGAATCTCTTCGGCCCATTGCGCGGCAGGTAGAGCCGCTAATTGTGTGCAATCCAGGCCGGATGGAGCTACAAAGCGCACAGTAATGGCATTTTGCACGCCCATCATTTGTGAAGGGGTATCGAGCGCTACCAGCCGCCCGTGATCGATAATGGCTACGCGGTCGGCTAACCGTTCTGCTTCATCCATCAAGTGCGTGGTTAATAACACTGTCGCTCCTCGCTGTTTCAGGTCGCGAATTATCTCCCATGTTGCCAAACGTGCCTGTGGATCCATACCCGCTGTTGGTTCGTCCAAAAAGACAAGCGAGGGATTGCCCACCAGTGCAACCGCCAGCGCTAAACGGCGTTTCTGTCCACCTGATAACCGCCGGCAGCGGGTTCTCGCTGCGGCCGAAAGTCCAACGCATTCAAGCAATGCGTCGATATTTTGAGGTTCTCGGAAGTAACCTGCGTAGAGGCGCAGTATCTCGCGAGCCGTCAAAGCGGGGTACAGTCCGTCTTGCTGCAGCATAACACCAATGAGCGGTTTCAGTGACTGGGCTTCGCGTATGGGATCGCGCCCAAGGACGCGAACACTCCCTTGATCGGGCCTTCTGTATCCCTCCAGCGTTTCCACTGTAGTGGTCTTGCCAGCACCGTTAGGTCCCAGCAGGGCAAAGACCTCTCCTCTATGAACGGTAAAATGTAATTGATCAACGACCCGGTGGGAGCCGTAACTTTTGCTGAAATTGTCAACGACGATGGCCTCATCATTCGCACGCGTGCCGTGCGCCTGCAGGTTTGCCTTCTGGGTCGTTGTCTGCTGGTTAGCAGACATAGACGTTTACTCCTTGTCAATAGTGTGAATGTCTTCGTCTCCATCCCTGACTGAGTGGAAAAATCACTCGTTGACACGAACCCTTCGCCAAAAGTATTGGGCGTTTTTGCCGGAATTCTGGTAAGGGGAGCGGAAAATATATTTCTCCTGTATATACAGTACAGCAACTCAGTTGGGTTGGCAAGTAAGCAAGTGAACAAGAGAGCAAGGAAGTAAGTTTGAAAAAAGCTAAGCATTTTCTAACTATTTTTGGGGAGTTCTTTAAAACTTCTCTAAGCCTTTTTGCGTGATGGATGTAGAGACAAAGTTTTCTTTCAACTGGCAATAATACCAGGAGCTGGTAGCCGTGGTGCGGGTCGTCTCTAGCTGTCGTCATTTTCCTCTGCCAGCCACCAGTTCAGAGATTACGAAGTAGCGGGTGAACTGATGGCTGGCAAGATTCTACTTCATCTATTTTTCATTCCCCCTGCTCTGGCGGTATTCCTGCGTTTCGCAGTCGATACATGAATTTTTCCCATAAAACAGAGTGCCAGTTCCCTATATAATACTCGCTTGATTGCTTCCACTGATTTGACGTTAGCCAATCTCAGGTGCTACACTACTTTATGATATTCATTCCTCAGTCTACCTTTAGTGTTGCAAGCTATTATAATTTTATCATAGTGTGAGGCCCGGCTCACGTTGTTGCGTGCGCTGGGCGTTTTTCTAATCAAGGAGGATATCGCTATCATGTCTTTGGTGAATGATCCTGGTGCAATTGATGAAAAATTTGCCCGCGAAGGGCTGACTTTCGACGATGTACTCATTTTGCCCGCTGCCTCTTCGGTACTTCCCCGTGATGTCTCCACGCAAACACGCCTGACCCGTAAAATCGTGATCAACATTCCCATCATCAGCGCTGCTATGGATACCGTGACCGAGGGAAAGCTGGCTATCGCACTCGCGCGAGAGGGTGGTCTTGGGGTTGTCCACCGTAATTTGTCCATTGAAGACCAGGCACGAGAAGTCGATAAAGTAAAGCGATCTGAGTCTGGAATGATCACTGATCCAATCACATTGGGACCAGCCGCTTCGCTACGTGAAGCGCTAGCTGCTATGGAACACTTTCACATCTCTGGTATTCCCATTACTGAACATGGAAAACTTGTCGGCATACTCACAAATCGCGACATTCGTTTTGAGACAAACATGGAGCGTCCAATCACTGAACTCATGACGCGTGATCACCTCATTACAGTGCCTGTTGGGACAACCTTAGAACAGGCTCGCGACAGCCTCCATCGCTACAAAATCGAAAAATTACCGGTAGTAGATGAGCATAGTATGCTTAAAGGGCTCATCACCATGAAAGATATCCAGAAGAAAATCCTCTATCCCCACGCTACGAAGGATGAGTTTGGCCGCTTGCGTGTCGGCGCTGCGGTAGGCGTCGGTCCAGATATCAATGCTCGCAGTGCTGCCTTGATTGAAGAAGGGGTCGATGTTCTGGTGATCGATACCTCTCACGCTCATTCACGCATGGTCATCGAAGCAGTGGCCCAGATAAAGGACCGCTTTGGGAAACAGGCTCAATTGATCGCGGGCAATGTCGTTACGGCGGAGGCTACAGAAGCGCTTATCCAGGCAGGGGTAGACGCAGTCAAAGTAGGTATAGGTGCGGGCGCTATCTGTACAACTCGTGTCATCGCCGGCATTGGCATGCCGCAGATCACAGCAATTTATGATTGTGCTCAGTTTGCTCGCCAACATGGTGTGCCCGTCATCGCTGATGGTGGTATTCAGTACTCCGGTGATATTGCTAAAGCCATCGCTGCGGGTGCTGATACAGTCATGCTGGGGAGCCTCCTGGCGGGAGTAGATGAGAGTCCCGGAGAGCTCATCATCTCGCAGGGAGAGCGCTTCAAAGACTACCGCGGTATGGGGTCAATAGGCGCAATGAAGCAGCGCAGCTATAGCAAAGATCGCTACTTCCAGGGGGAGACAAAGGATGAGTCGCAATTGATTGCTGAAGGGATCGAAGCGCGCGTTCCCTACAAAGGTGCGCTCGGTCCGCTGGTACACCAGCTGGTTGGTGGCATACGCCAATCTATGGGCTACGCTGGTACAGCTACAATTGCAGATATGCAGAATAATGCCCGCTTTGTACGTATCACCAATGCTGGTTTGCGCGAAAGCCACCCACACGATGTGTTGATTACGAAAGAGGCCCCCAATTATGGAACAAAATACCAGAGGTGATGGATTATGCCTCTTTCTAGTATTGAGCATAAGGCCCTTGCCTCATTGGATGAGCAAGGGCTGATCAAGGCTTTACGCGACCTTGTGCGAATCCCAAGCGCGACCGGCCAGGAAGCTGCGGCACAAAATTGGCTGGCGCAACAAATGCGACATTTCGGCCTGGATGTAGACCTGTGGGATATCGATGTGGCGGAACTTCAGAGACATCCACAATTTCCTGGGATGGAGGTAGATCGCAGCAAAGACAGAGCAGTGGGACTGGTAGCTACATGGCGTAGAGAGGCTGGAGCTGCATCCGGCAGGAGGCTGGTCTTTAACGGTCACATCGATGTCGTACCCGAGGGTGACCGTGCTAGTTGGCAGTATGAACCTTGGGGAGCCGATCTCGTGGATGGTCGTATTTATGGGCGTGGGGCCTGTGACATGAAGGGTGGGTTGATGGCCGCGCTCTTTGCAATCAAAGCCATCAAAGACTCCTTCGTTCCTATCGATGGCTCGTTGATGGTGCAGAGCGTGATTGGAGAAGAGGATGGCGGCATAGGCACCTTTGCCAGCCTGTTGCGGGGTCACAGAGGGAATGCCGCCATTGTTTGTGAGCCAACCCGGTTGAATCTCATTCCTGCGCAGGCTGGAGCTCTTACTTTCACGGTTCGTGTACCTGGAAAATCAGCCCATGCCTGTGTGCGTCTCGAGGGTGTCAGTGCCATAGAAAAGTACCTGGATATTCATCGAGCGCTCATACAATTGGAGCGGGAAAGGAATAGCGAGGTAGAGCACCCTTTACTCGGAAAACTGCCATTGCCATATCCCCTCAGCATTGGTCGCGTACAAGCTGGCAATTGGTCTTCTTCAGTGCCTGAAGAACTGATTTTTGAGGGACGCATCGGCGTGGCAATGGGTGAAGCGAGCGATGCTGTGCGTCGTCAGTTTGAGCGTACACTGTTAAATCTTGCTGAGGAGGATCCATGGTTACGTGACCATCCCCTGGAAATCAAGTGGAGCGGAGGTCAGTTCGAGTCAGGTGAGATACCTCTAAATCATCCCCTCGTGAAGCTTTGCCAACAGTGCATGGTTGACCTCACTGGTCATGAGCGTGTATTGCAAGGCGCGCCCTATGGTTCCGATTTACGCCTCCTCGTCAATTTTGGCGGCATTCCCACCGTTCTTTTTGGCCCTGGCGATGTACGTGTTGCGCATATGCCTGATGAGCATACCGAATCCAGTCAAGTCATTCTAGCTGCACGTGCCTATATTCTGGCTGCTCTCCGTTTTCTTTAGCCAAGATGTCTTATTCTGTTGCTTCTTAGCAGCACATCATATAGAATAGCGGTGACCTATGCTGGCTTATTCAACATGTTCGGTACAGCCCGTCAATGCGGAGGGAAGTATGGTTGATCTTAAACAGACTCTAAGCCGCTTTTTATCGATTCCTGGCGTGTGGCAAGCTATCCTGGTGGGGCGTGACGGTTTAATGATAGAGGGGCTAACGCGTGATGGTAAGGACGATATGGAAGCTGTAGGGGCTATCATGACTACAGGCCTGAGCACGGCTGAAGCTCTGGGGCAGGAAATTTCGCGCGGGTCCGTTGTTGGCGTGCTCATGGAATATGAAAATGGCCTGGTAAGTGTCGATCCTCTGGGTGACTTCGCCCTCCTCGTCACACTTTCTGAGAATGCTTCTAATATCGCTCGCGTACGTCATTTAGCCAAAACAAGCCGTAATGAAATTCTTGAAGCTCTTGATATAGCGTAACATCGTTACATGAACATTGAGCATGTACGGAGGGCGGCGCGTAGATGGAACAACTGACCAACCTTGTCATTTCAGATCGTGAACTGGCTTTTATCTCTGCAGCGTTAAATAAACTAATGAATGACACCAATGCTACTTCTGTCATGCTGATTGACAAAAGCGGGCAGGTCATCGCGACTCAAGGGACAGGAGTACGGCGTAATGCTACCTCCCTGGGAGCGTTGCTCGCTGGCGCATTTTCCTCCTCCCGCCATATTGCTGAACTGCTTGGAGAGAAAGATTTTCGCACTATTTTCCAACAAGGTGTGAAAGAAAATATATTTACGACCATGGTGGAAGAACAATGGCTGCTGGTCATTGTCTTTGACAAACTCACCCATATCGGCCTGGTCAAAGTTCTCTCAAAAAAAGCTGCTGATGAGATGGGAAGGATACTTGAGCGGGTGCGTGCTGATACGACACGCACGAAGTCCTCGGTCATCAATGTACAGTTCCGCTCATCAGTCGAGGATACCATTGATCTGCTCTTCCGCGATTAGAGGTTCTAGCATCTATGGCGCTCATCAATATTGCTACCCACGAGATTCACTGCAAGATCGTCTATTATGGTATTGGATATTGTGGGAAGACGACAAATTTACAATACGTTTTTAAAAGTATCAACCCGAAGGCCCGTGGAGAGATGCTCTCGATTGCCACGGAGACCGAACGAACCCTCTTCTTTGATTTTCTCCCTCTCGATCTAGGAACCGTGCACGGTTTTCGCACCCGCTTCCATCTCTATACGGTGCCTGGACAGGTCCTTTATGAACGTACGCGTTTAGCGGTACTCAGTGGTGCAGACGGAATTGTCTTTGTTGTGGACTCGCAGGCCGAGAAATTTGAAGAAAATGTGCAGAGTATTGCCGAATTAGAGGTGAATATGCGTCGTATCGGTAAAGATCTGGGTAATTTTCCTTTTATTATGCAGTGGAATAAGCGTGATATGCCTTCAGCCCTGCCAGTCAATGTACTTGAACGCTATCTCAACCGTCGACGTGTCCCCAGCTTTGAAGCTATTGCCTGTGATGGCAAAGGTGTATTTGCAACTTTGAGGGCTATAAGTAAGAACGTGATGGCTCATCTATAGACTTCAGGTTGCTTACCACTCCTGGTTATCGGCATAGTATCAGCAGGCAAACCACATATGAAGATATTTGGCCTTGACTTTACCAGTGCACCAGGCCCGAAGAAACCTATCACCGCCGCTGTGTGTGATTTGAAAGAGGATCTCTTGTGCGTGCACGAGGTAATGAAAATCAATAGTTTTGCTGCGTTTGAGTCATTTTTACGACTGCCAGGTCCCTGGGTGGCTGCTCTCGACTTTCCGTTCGGTCTACCACAAAAACTACTCTCCAATCTCGTTTGGCCCGAAACCTGGGTGGATTACATTTCCCTCCTGTCATTAATGGATAAAACACAGTTTGAGCAAACGCTGATTCACTATCGTGAGAACAGACCGTTAGGTGATAAACACCATGTAAGAACAACGGACAAGTACGCGGGCGCATGTAGTCCTATGATGTTACAGCGGGTGCCCGTAGGGAAAATGTTTTTTCAAGGCGCGCCTCGCTTACTTGCAGCGGGTGTGAGCATACTCCCATGTTATCCAACGGATGCTGATAGAATAGTGGTTGAAGGATATCCTGCTCTGATTGTACGCAAGTTGATTGGCAAACGCAGCTACAAGAGTGATGAACGTAACAAACAGATACCAGATAAAGCCACAGCGCGTCATGATATTGTCTGTGGTTTGCGCTCACCTAAACTCTCAAATCAGTATGGCGTTACTGCCATCGAATTGCCTGGTAAACTTGTTGAGGCATGTATACAAGATTCTACGGGTGATAACCTCGATGCTCTACTCTGCGCTCTGCAGGCTGCCTGGGCATATACACAGCGAAACAATGGCTATGGCATTCCGTCAGGGTCTAATAGAGTTGAAGGTTGGATCGTTGATCCAATCCTCTTGATGTATTGAACGATCAAAAAAGAGTCAAAATTGCGTAAGATACTGGTATATGTTCCTGAGGGAGAGGAAACCTTTATGACCGAGCAACCGAGACCGCTGCGAGGATTGGTGTTTGCTAATGTTGCCGTCCTCTTTTTTGGCCTTGCAGGAGTTCTGGGCAAGCTGAGTTTACTCCCCGCCCCGCTCATTGTCTTTGGGCGTGTTTTCTTTGCCGGTCTGCTGCTTCTGGCGATCTGCTTGTTCCAGCACATTCCCTTGCTTCCGAAGCGACGCCAAGATGGCTTCTTGCTGCTTGGGCTAGGAGTGTTGCTCGCGCTGCACTGGACTGCCTTCTTTCAAGCAATCAATGTCTCTAATGTTGCCATTGGGCTGCTCTCATTCTCTAGCTTCCCCCTCTTTACTGCCGCATTGGAGCCCCTTCTGCTGCATCAACGTCCCAGGCAAGTACAGATCGTTGCAGCCTTGCTCATCTTACCAGGAATCTACCTGTTGGTTCCCTCTTTTACTTTCCAGAATCAAACGACTCTTGGAGTGACGTGGGGTGTGCTCTCAGCAGCCACATTCGCGCTGCTTTCCGTCGCAAACCGCTGGCTTGGGCGAACCTATCCT
>VBHS01000226.1:3115-9421 GCA_005881295.1 Chloroflexota bacterium | reverse complement strand
ACGCTGAGGAGCGATCCGAATAGAGAGACCAACCTGGATTGGTCAGCATCCAGCAGTGCCCCTGGAGTGTTCTTCAGCCCGTCAAGGGGAAGCCTGGCTCCTGGTGATACAGAACAAGTCAACGTTACTCTCTCTAGTATGAACTGCCCGGCCAGCGCTGATCTGATCTTTACGGAACTAGACACGCACAGTATTCATCATCTGCCATGGAGTTGTAAGGCATCATCGACGTTGACAAGCAAATCGAGCAGCCTCGTCGCGAATTCCGACTGTAGCACAAGTAATAGCGGCTGGAACTGCACCACCACACTGGCACTCGCACCTGGTTCTACAAGTACCCTCGATTGGTCTGCCAGCAGTGGGCTGCCGGGAGTAATCTTCAACCCGTCAAGCGGTACGTTATCTACGGGTCAAACTGCACAAGTGAGCATCTTTGTACCCGGCGGAGATTGCCAAAACGGTACTTTCAGCTTCACGGGACCAGCAAATACCGCCAGCGTGAGTTGGGGATGTACGCCACCACCAGCGTTGGAAGCCAACTTAGGCAACTGTACCTATAGTGCTGGCCAGGGTTGGAGTTGTCTTGCCACAGTAGGCAGTAACGAGAATAACACGAACACCGTAAACTGGAATACATCTAGCAGCGAGGGAAATAATATTACCTTTAGTCCAGCGAGCGGACAACTTCCTCCAGGCCAAACAGCGCAGGTAACCATTACAATACCTGATACTGCCTGTCCAACTAACGTCACTATGACTTTCTCAGGTTTGGAAGGAGAGTATCCCGTTAAGGTACCATGGAGTTGTGTAGCACCAATGCTGACAGCAAGCGAAGTAGATCCAGGAGGTAACTGCTCTAACAATAATACTAGCTATACATGTACTGTGAGCCTGGCCCTGCCACCAGATTCACAGGGTGATCTGAACTGGTCTGCATCTAGCAGTTCAACCGCAGTTACTTTCAGTCAGTCAAGCGGTACCATATCTCCAACCCAGCCGCAACAGGTAATTGTTATAGTGCCTTCCAGCGACTGCCCAGGTGGTTCCTTCGCTTTCTCAGATAGTGGAGGAACCATTACTACTGTATCGTGGAGTTGTGGAAATGCAACGTCGATAGCGACACCAACGGACACGCCGGCGGCAACTTCGACGGATACTCCAACGGTAACTTCGACGGACACGCCGGCGGATACTCCCACGGACACGCCGGCGGATACTCCCACCCCGACGGATACCCCTACAGATACTCCTACCCCGACGGATACGCCAACGCAGTAGTTACTGTTCTCAGCAAGAGAGGGGTAACTGACTACGAACTTGCCCCCATTTTCGATGCGAAAACAAGTTTATATTACTGAGGAGAAACAACTTCTTCCGTATACAGATTTTGCTGGCTCCTCGTCGCCGCGCTCACTGGAATGTTATTTTTATGGAGTTGCGGGATAAACCACCTTTGACCATACTTGTATGTAACAAGTGCGACAAGTGCGACAAGTGCGACAAGTGCGACAAAGCAAGCAGAACTCTTGCCGCTATAAAGAAGAGGATACGCGTATTAAAAGTAGCAATTAATGATTTTTGATGTTGTTTTTCGCTATATATGTAGTTGAGCAGACGTGACCACTGTTACTTTAGTCACGTTGATACGTTCCAAACCACAGCGGGAGTATACCGCGCAATTCTAAAGTTCGTCACACTAGAATGCCCACGAGCAGGCTGCATGTCAGCATCAGACATGCTCTGGAGGGAGAACAACATGAGTGGAAGTAGTTTTGAGCTACTCATGGATGAGGTGCTCAATCAAAAGCGCATCATGGATGAGCTACTGGCAGAGAACCACAGTTTACGCCGTCAGCTTGCTGATCTGCGGGGAGGGCGGGGTATTTTTCTTGAGTTACAGGGCCAGATATTCGCACTCGATGGAGAAACGGTGTTTCGTTCTCCTGAGGTAGACTCGACGGCACAGGACTTTTCTATCGCGGAGCAGGCGACAACTTTTATGCCTGCAAGCGAGACGATGGAACAGACGATGACCATTATGCCTGTGAGCGAGGCAGGAATCGCAACAGGTACGAGCAAAGAAACATCGATGCCCAGTACAGAACCATTCGAGCAACTTTCCTACTCCCTCAATTCAGAGGAGGAAGGAGAAGCATCGGAAACAACTTCGACGTTTCTTGAGGATATGCTCGTAGACGAGTTTGCCACCGCGGCAACCAGTCCAATGGCTGTCTGGAAGGGCGCAAAAAAAACGCGTAAGCTCACAGGCATCGATGAAGAGGAAAAAGCGACGCTGCGCAAAGAACTTATCGGTAGTTTTTTACTGGAATAGAACATCCCGGATCTTAGCTGTCACTATGTAGAGGTTTCTCTGATTGCTCCTCTGTCACGACACCAGGGATGTAAAGACAACCAGCCGCAGCGTCGTCTGATGCTGACTTGGAATCCAGTCCCCGGCGCAGGTAATCAAGTTGAGATAGTGGCCGGCTTCATTGCCAAAAATCTCCTGTAGAGGCGCTTGTTGTGGCGTATAGAAGGCGATACGTGTGACGCGAAAGGTCCACGATTTGCCGCGTGTGTCTATCACGATAACATTCTCACCAGCGTGCACGCTGCGCAGGTTCCAAAAAACGGCCGGATAGCCCCCTGGACGGTCGAGATGTCCATCAATAACAGCGCTGCCAACCTCTCCAGGCTTCGGGCCAGTTTCATACCAGCCAACATGTTCCCATTGGTTCTGTACAGGGGTCGCCAGGTCCCCGTTGGAAAGGATACTAACATGTTCAACAGGAGCAGTCACCCCGATTGAGGGAATGATTAAGCGTGCCGGGTTCGCCGCCCCATCAGGCGTTGGCGTAGCGGTGACAACGGGTGAAATGGTTACGGTTGAATGAATGATGGTATGACCAGGATGATTATTGGTGAGTGATGTGTGCGCTTTTACGCTCTGCGTTGCCGGGGATGATCCACATGCGCCAATGGTGAAGGCCAGGATCAGGGTGAACAAGAAGGACGCTACTTTGATCGCACGCATATAACTATTCCTTATGATTGATAGGAGAGACGCGGCTTAGGGCGTCTCTCCTAATACAACCCGAGCTTAAATCTGAAAATTGGTTGTTACCTGGGTAGCTGATGGAGTCACATCCGTGCGCGGCAGCATCAGCAGTGTAAACGAACTCGCGTTCTGCGGCATAAGGAACGTCACCGTTCCATTAGAGCCAGTAGTGCCGGCAGCGATAGAAGAGGAAAACGTGTTGTCAGTAGGTGAGGAGGTGGTTGTGTCCGATTTTAAGCGGACATAATCACTCGGGAACACGTAGAAGTTGCTCTGCGTGGGATTATTTGCTTTGAGCGTTACTACGATGTAGCGCATACCACTGTCAGCCTGTTTACCATTCGCACTCCAACTTGATGTTGTCGTCGTCAGCGTCCAGTTGAGACCAGCATAGGTGAATGTTGAATTTGGAGTGATCGTCTTGAGCTGGTACTTGCTCACATCCGCGCTGCCCGTCAGGGGAACATTCATCTGGGCTTCGTTTGCACCACCGAAGCGCACTGTAAGCTTGCTGACATCGACATTTGTGGATACGGGGAAATCTACCCAGTTGGTACGGCTGACAGCCTGGCCAATGCCGCTAGTGTCATGCTCACTGGTAGCAGCAACACTTGTCCCATCCGGCAAAATCAAGTGGAGGTTATCGTTGTAAAACAGGTAAACGCTTCCTGTTGTAGGGTTATGCTCCTTGATATTCAAGCGGACCAGATACGGTGAGTTTGAATATCCATTATCATCACTGAAGCTGCTGGCCTTCTGGGCATTAATGATAGTGACATCCACGCTGGCATAGGTTACAGTCGAATTTATCTGTGTAGTAGAAAGTGGTATAGACTGCGGCGTTCCGTTGCTACCACTGCCGTTAATGGTAGTCGTATTGCTTGTAGTAGTAGCACTATTGGCGTTAGAAGCGGCCCACCTGTACACGGCATAGCCGGCACCAGCGCAGATTCCCACGATTAGTAGTATGACGAGAATGACACCACAGCCAATCTGGCTGAGCACGCTTTTTGAAGAATCCTTCACTGGTTTCGCATAGGCAGGTACAGGAGCCGGCGCAGCTTGATAGCCTTGTTGCTGTGAAAAGTTCTGTGCTTGCTGCTCTGGATAGTATGTATTAGGCTGGATGGGCTGATTATAGATACCCTCTGGTGGCGGAGGAGTTGGCGAGCCAGGTGGTGAGTAATAACTTTCGGGTGGGGGGGGTGGTACTGAAAGTTCTGTAGCCATTTCAGGGACTTGAGGGTAGTATTCGCCGCTTGCCGCGGCAGTAGGTTTACTAAATCCGGTGTCAGCCGTTGCTCCACAATTCGAGCAAAAGCGCTGCCCGGGGGCGATAGGGGTACCACATCGTGGACAGGGTGGCGGTGATGATTGTGCCATTTCCTCTCTCCTCTGTTTCAAAAGCGCTAAGTGAGACTGTTCTAGAACAAGTACTGCTGTACTCAGGCTCAAGTCTAACAGTTCTTGAGATGAAAGTCTATAATTTAACTCATACACTACGTATGGCGCAATTCACACGAGATAGGAGTCAGGCGAATTGAAAATCGGTGGTGGCCTGATCAGCTCCGCTTTGGGGCAAGAAGATGAGGGTGAGAGCGGTGTTGCTACCGGGTACAAGAAAGGTGATTGTCCCGGTTTTGCCTTTTTCTCCTGTATCAAATGAGACAGGCAGGTCTGTTAACTTTGGAGCAGCTGTCGTGTTACCAGCTTTCAAGCGCGCGTAGTCGAAGGGCGAGCCTGTTATGGCCTGCTGCGAGAGTGTGTTATCTACCTGGAGCGTCACTATGACGTAAGTCATCCCTTTGCCTGCTTGCTGTCCAGCAATACTCAGTTGCTCTGTAGCCTTCGTCAATGTCCAGTTCAGGCCCATGTAGATCATCTGACCATTTGGCTGGATAGTCTTCGGGCTATATTTGCCCAGGTCTGCATGACTCGTCAGGGGAATATCCATCTGCGCTTCATTTGCTGCACCTAATCTCAGTATCAACTGGTTGACTTTGTCATCAATAGGCACAGCAAAATCAACAGTGCTTTTCTGCGTTGCTCCCGGAGCGATACCAACGTTAGCGCGTACAAAGGTTGGCGCTGCTGTAGATTTGCCCGGCAGGAGCAGGCGCGCGATGTTGGCATAGAGCCAGCTTACTTTGACAGTGGTTGTATTTTGCTCCTGGATAGACAGGCGCACCATACCGGTCGACGTGGTATTGGGATCGTCATTAAAGCTTTGCGACTGCTGGGCAGAGAGAATGGTCAGTTCAACACCTGCATAGGTCACAGTAGTGTTGATTTGCGTTGTCGTCACGGAGGACTGCGACGCGTTACCACTGCCAAATCCAGGCAGGTGGATACCAAAGGCGGCAGCGCTAAGATAACTGCCCACACCTAAAAGGATAAGCAACAGCAGGCAAATAAGTACAAAGCCCTTTCCACCGAAGGTTTGCTTTTTTGGAGCTGGTGCAAAGGAAGGTGGAGACAAGACTGGTGTAGTGGGACCTGTATTGCGCCATGGTTGCGCAGCCTGTGCAGGATTCTGCGGAACTGGCTGCGAAGTTGGTGGAAACGGTGTCGATGGCCGTGGATTCGACACGGGAACGTTTGCGCCCTGAGGAGGTGCTGAAACGAAGGGTCGGCCGCAGTTGGCACAGAAGCGCTGTCCCGGTACGGTGGGCGCGCCGCAATTTGGGCAGAAGGGAGGAAGTACCTGTGCCATTATCTCATTTTTCTCCTTTGATTAGTTGCTTAAAGCTGTTTTTTTTGCGTTTATTGTAGCACAGCAAAGATTTTTTTATGACATTACATAATATTCTGGCAGACGACCATGTAGAAATCCGCGAGGTTGGGCGTACCCAACCCGGTGGGATAATCCCAGCCGGGGGTTGCCGGGTAGTAGAGGTTATTCCCACGTGTCACATCGTAATAGGGGCGCCTGCTATTATTCTTATCGGCGGCAAGGTAGAACATGCGCGGCGAATAGGCATACTTTCCGATTTGTTTGATCAGGCCCTGGTTCACCAGCGATTGACCGGCTGCCCAGATTGGGGCAGCGGCGCTTGTACCACCAACGGCTCCCCACTTTCCATCGAAGTAGATAGCCAGGGCGAAGGCAGTCGCGGAAATGTCGGGTACCTGGCGAGCACCGTTTGAAAACCGGTTATTGACGCCATAAGCGTTCTGCCAGCCAGGACGTCGATAGACCTGGCTGAGTCCGCCGCCGGTCCCCCAGCGATTCTTGCAACTGGAGGGGT
>VBHS01000226.1:0-3080 GCA_005881295.1 Chloroflexota bacterium | reverse complement strand
AATCCATCTGATTTTCGGCGGCACCAAGGCTAATACTGACGACGCTGCCCGCGCTAGCATTATTGGTATTATCATTGATGACCTGTTGAAGTTCATCATTAACCTGCGTCCAAATGTCACCATTCGCATTGCCATCCGTTTCATAGTCGACAATATTGACTGAGCGAGCAAGGCCAGCCACCATTTCGATATCGAGGGTAGACTCGCCCAGCGCCCTTGTAGGGGAGCCGTCGATATCAGCGACGTTTAGCTTGCCTTGAAAATTGATGCAATCGAAGTAATTCTGAATATCATTCTGATCAAAGCCATCGATCTCCACCAGATTCACCGTCATGTTTTCGCCATGCCAACCATGGTTCCAGAGCTGGTCATACCCATAGGCGTGGGCCACTTCTTTTGGCAGTAACGACCGGCTGTCCGCATTACAATCCTGCGTGGGATGAGAAGGATAGCGAGGCTCCATTTGCTTGAAGGGCTGGTAAAGATGGCCAGGCTGTGGAGGTGCACCATAGTTGTCAAGACCTGTGATGGCATCAATAGAATCGACAAGGAACTTCGGCAGCTTGGGCGGTGTCGCCGGGGCATAGAAGGTTCGGTTATTGTAGCGATGAATAACAAAATGAGTTTGCAAAACGGTACCAAAGGTTTTAGCTTTAGCGGTAATAGTGAGATGGGTATGCAATTTACTGAGCTGCAGCCCGATGCCTTTAAGGTTAAAAAAATCTTTGATCTTTTGATAGGTGGCATCGTCTATTCCGATCTGATTAGCGAATTTTTCCAGGTTTGACTTGTGCCCGGGTTGTATTTTCTGTCGATCAAACTTATCGAGTACACTCTGGCTTACCTTGAAGGTGATGCCTACGCGCAGCTGCGTATTATCAGGTAGTGGGCCTACAACAGGCGAATTCAGGGCTACCTGAGGTATCCCCAGGTCGATAGTGGCCATTTGCAAAGGAGCAGGGGTACCGCAGGAAGCTAGCAAAGGGGAGATTAAAAGGAGTAGTCCAAAGAAGGCTGCTGCTACGCGATAATGGCTTTTATACAATAAACTTTTGAGCAGGATCATTACGAGAACCTCCGAAACAGAAAATTATTTTGAGTATAAGTAATTAACGCACCTGTAAACAATGCCGTCACAGGCGCGTCTCTCTCTATCACGGTCTACCTGGGCAAATCAGTTCAACACCCTATTATACCCTCAGTTGTGGTATAATGAAGGGTACTTTGGAAAAGATATTCTACTCTTTAAGGATAAAAAAGCTATGCCAGAATTTAAGGTAGAAGCACCGTTCCAGCCCACCGGTGATCAGCCAGAAGCGATTGATCAGCTGGCTGAAGGCATCGCTAATGGCGCTAAGATGCAGACTTTGTTGGGAGTAACGGGGAGCGGGAAAACCTATACAGTTGCCAAAATTATCGAACGTGTACAGAAACCGACGCTGGTACTTGCCCCGAATAAGACGCTCGCGGCGCAACTCTTCAGCGAATACAAGGAGTTCTTTCCTAATAACGCGGTAGAATATTTTGTCTCTTACTATGACTACTATCAGCCAGAGGCCTATATCCCGCGTACCGATACCTATGTTGAAAAAGAGAGCATGTTGAATGAGGAGATCGAAAAGCTGCGGCTCTCGACAACACGCAGCCTCTTTGAGCGTAAAGATGTACTGATCGTAGCCTCTGTTTCCTGCATCTACGGCCTGGGCAGTCCTGAAGAGTATAGCGAGGTGGTACTGACGCTGAAAGTGGGTGAGGAACGCCGTCGCAATAAGATTTTACGGCACTTGACGGAGATCCAATACGAGCGCAACGATGCCAATTTCATTCGCGGCCGTTTCCGCGTACGCGGCGAAACAGGGCTATCGAATTGATTGAGGCTGAGTTAGAAGAGCGCCTGGCCGTGCTTGAGGCAGAGGGAAAACTCCTGGAGGCGGCGCGTTTGAAGCAGCGCACCAACTTCGATATCGAGATGCTGCGCGAGACTGGCTTCTGCTCCGGGGTCGAAAACTATTCGCGCCACCTGGCGGGACGTGGGGCAGGCCAGCAGCCGTGGACGCTGATGGACTACTTGCCCGATGATTACCTGCTGGTGGTGGATGAATCGCATGTCGCGCTGCCCCAGGTTCGCGGCATGTTCGCCGGAGACCGCTCGCGCAAACAAGTGCTGGTCGATTTCGGCTTCCGTCTCCCTTCCGCGCTCGATAACCGGCCCTTGACATTTACAGAGTTTGAGGATCATATTAACCGCGCTCTTTTTGTCTCAGCCACTCCCGGACCATATGAATACGAGCATAGCCAGCAGGTTGTGGAGCAGGTTATTCGCCCCACGGGTTTGCTCGATCCGGAGATCAGCGTGCGGCCAACAAAGGGCCAGATCGATGACCTGCTAGCGGAGATCAGGAGACGGGTCGCGAAGGGACAGCGCGTGCTGGTAACGACGCTGACCAAGAAGATGGCGGAAGACCTGGCGGACTACATGCAGGAACTGAACATCAAGGTCCACTATCTACACTCGGAGATCGACACGATTGAACGGGTAGAGATTCTGCGCGACCTGAGACTGGGCGTCTATGATGTCGTGGTTGGTATCAACCTGTTGCGCGAAGGGCTGGACCTGCCGGAGGTTTCACTGGTGGCCATTCTTGATGCCGATAAAGAGGGATTCCTACGTTCAGGAAATTCACTGATCCAGATCATCGGACGTGCCGCGCGCCATATCGAGGGCAGCGTAATCCTGTATGCCGATACGGTGACAAGATCAATGCAATATGCCATCGATGAGACGTACCGACGCCGTAAAATTCAGACGGCCTTCAATGAGAGCAACCATATCACGCCGCGTGGCATCAAGAAGGATGTGAAGAGCCTGTCGGAGCGCATCAAGGCAATGAGTGGCGTCAATGTCGAAGAGGCAGATGGGAAAGCGGTGGCAGCGGTTTTGTCCGGCATACCAAAGGAGGAGGCGCTGCGGCTGATTAAGGACTTGGAGTCGCAGATGCGCAATGCTGCCAAACAGTTGGAGTTTGAGAAGGCGGCACAGTTGCGCGACCAGATTATCGAGATCAGGCGCTCGATGATTG
>VBHS01000225.1 GCA_005881295.1 Chloroflexota bacterium | reverse complement strand
CTCCCACCTTTTGGGAGATGAGAGAAAGGCCAGGCCTACAATAGAGTCATTCGTTCCCCTCTTCTCTATCCCTCCCTTAGGGCAGGGGTGTTCTCAAGAACAAATCATGCAGGAGATCACAAGCCTGTGTCCCTCTCGCCGGTACAGGTAATGCGTTGATACTGGTAGTTGCTTGAGGGGATGGAAAAACGTTGTCTTGCCCGCTCAAACTGTGCCCAAAAACGCTGCATTTAGGGGATACATTCTCATCTCCTGGAAAGTATAGTATTCAAAGATAGTCAACTCAAAGAGAAGGAGAATATCCCCAATGCTTCACGGCAAAGTGAAAAACAGCACACTGAAAGAGTCCGACAGATCAATGGCCCCTCTCTACAGCCGGCATGCGATCACCGGAGGTGTATCTCGCTATGACTTTCCAGAGAACGAGATGCTGCCACAAACTGCCTACAACCTGGTTCACGATGAACTCATGCTCGATGGCAACTCTCGCTTAAACCTGGCGACCTTTGTCACGACCTGGATGGAGCCAGAAGCGCGCCAGCTCATGGCCGAGACCTTTGACAAGAACATGATTGACAAAGATGAATATCCCCAGACCGCCGAACTGGAGATGCGCTGTGTCAACATGCTTGCGCGCCTGTGGAATTCACCGGATCACGAGGAAGCGGTCGGCTGCTCGACGATCGGTTCTAGCGAAGCTGCCATGCTCGGCGGCCTTGCCCTCAAATGGAAGTGGCGTGAGCGTATGAAAGCGGCCAACAAGCAGGCAGATCGCCCCAACCTGGTGATGGGAATCAACGTGCAGGTCTGTTGGGATAAATTCTGCCGCTACTTTGACGTCGAACCGCGACTCGTTCCGATAGAGGGAACACGCTATCATTTGACAGGGGAGGAAGCGGTCAAATACTGTGATGAGAACACCATCGGAGTGGTGGCGATCATGGGTAGCACCTTTGACGGGAGTTATGAGCCGGTCAAGCAGATCAACGATGCACTAGATGCGCTCCAAAAGGAAAAAGGGTGGGATATTCCTATCCATGTGGATGGAGCGAGCGGAGCCTTTATTGCCCCTTTCATCCAGCCTGACCTGGAATGGGATTTTCGCGTCCCCAGGGTCAAATCTATCAATACCTCGGGGCATAAATTTGGGCTGGTCTATCCGGGTGTGGGATGGATTGTCTGGCGCGACAAGGATGCCTTGCCGGAAGATCTCATCTTCTCTGTGAATTATCTGGGTGGGGAGATGCCAACTTTTGCGCTCAGCTTCTCTCGTCCCGGCAGCCAGGTTGTTGCCCAGTACTACAACTTCCTGCGCCTGGGCAGGGACGGTTACCGGCGCGTCCAGCAGACCTGTCAGGACGTGGCGCTCTACCTCTCAAGAGAGATTGCCAAACTGGGGCCGTTCGAGTTGTTGACCGAAGGTCGTGATCTCCCTGTGTTTGCCTTCAAGCTCAAGGAGCCCACCAATTTTACCGTCTTCGATCTCTCCGAACGGCTCAGGGACCGTGGATGGATTCTCCCGGCTTATACCTTCCCCAAAAATCTCGAAGACCTGGCGGTGCTGCGGGTCGTCGTGAGAGACGGGTTCAGTCATGATCTGGCGAATATGTTGCTGGATGACCTGCGACGGCACGTGAAGTTCTTTGCATCCCAGCCCGGCTACACGCCGACATATACGGGAGGTGGACACAGCCATGGCGCCTCCTCACATCAAAAACGGGTACCGCGTGAGCCATCCTCCAATGGTCAACGAACCGTGAAAGCTACAAAGTAAATATGCAGAAACCTGAATTGGTCAGGTGGCATAGCGCATTTGCACTACAGTAATTCGTGTGTTTCCGTTAGCAACAACAGAAAGAGGAAAAGTCTCATGACGACCACAACCACCCCATCCACCATACCAGGTGAATGGACTCGGGATTTGACATCACGAGCTGAGCGCTATGCTGCCGGCAAGGCGCTGCGTAGCAACGCGCCCCGTTCCAGCCATGGAGAGTGGGTGCCAGACCCCGAACGCCCCGACCCGATCAGTCTTTTGGAAGAGTCCAATAAAACGCGGCTGGAACAACTGGTGCCCATCCGCTATGGACGGATGTCGATGTCACCGTTCGCGTTCTTTCGCGGATCAGCTGACATCATGGCGAGCGACCTGGCCAAGACACCCGTCTCAGGTATTCAGGCGCAGATCTGCGGTGACGCGCATCTGAGCAATTTTGGCGTCTATGCCTCCCCGGAGCGCAGGCAGGTCTTCGATGTGAACGACTTCGACGAGACGCTCGCCGGTCCCTGGGAATGGGATGTGAAGCGCCTGGCTGCCAGCGTGGTCGTGGCTGGCCGGCAGAATGGCTACACCGCCAGGGAGAGCAGGCAGGCGGTGGTGAGGTGCGTGCAACGCTACCGTGAGAGTATGCAGCAGTTTGCCCTGATGAACCACCTGGATGTGTGGTACTTCCACCTCGACGTGGAGAGCATTCTCGCGATGGCACGTGGCATGGCAGGTCGCAAAGAGCTCCAAAAACGCGTGGGACGCGCGTCGGCACGAGCAAGCAAACGCACCCGCCTGGAAACATTCCCGAAGCTGACCGAGACCGTGAATGGGCAGTACCGCATCAAGGATGAGCCGCCGTTGATCTATCACTACGACAAGCTGGACACTGGCAAGGACAATCTGGATACAGAAGAGTGGAGAGCGTTGGTGAAAGACTACCTGGCGAGCTTGCCGGAGGAGCGGCGCATGATCATCTTCCGGTACCGCTCGCTTGATGTCGCGCAGAAAGTCGTGGGGGTAGGCAGTGTAGGTACGCGCTGTGCCATCGTGTTGGCCTTGGGAGGAGCGGAAGGCGATGATCCGTTGTTCATGCAGATCAAGGAAGCGTCTGCATCGGTGCTCGAGCCATATGTAGGGGCGAGTCCGTATGCCAACCACGGAGAGCGGGTGGTAGTAGGCCAGCGCATGATGCAAGCAGCCAGCGATATCTTACTAGGCTGGATGACCTACAATGGCAGGGACTATTATGCGCGACAGTTGCGTGACATGAAGTTCTCGGCGGAGGTCGAGACGATGGACCCGGTATTGTTTACCGCGTACGTCGAGTTGTGTGCTGCCACCCTTGCGCGAGCGCACGCGCGCACCAGCGACGCGGCACAGATCAGCGGCTACCTGGGTAAAGGGGATACGTTCGACCGTGCCATTGCCTCATTCGCTGAGGCCTACGCGGACCAGATGGAACGTGACCACGCGGCCCTCCTTGCCGCCATCAAAGAAGGGCGAGTGCAAGCCCAAACCGGCGTGTAATAGCAAGAGGAAACAGATCTGAAAGTGCTGGCGAACTCCTCCCGTACCTTTGTAAGGGCGGGAGGAGTTCGCCAGCACTCACTAGCAGAGATCCTTCGCTATCGCTCAGGATGACATGACTTACAAAGGTACAGGAGGAGTTCGCCAGCACTCACAAATCTTATTACCATTTGCTTGCAATCGCACCTGTCACCGGTACTGCGTGTGTTGCCCCAACAGCCGGACATAGAAAGGAACACATGAAAATGGCAGCAAATAGCACCACAGAAAAAACAGCATCGACCTCTGCTGCCAGGAAGATTACAACCTATGATTTAGTCATAGGGATATTGGCTATTTTTTCCCTCATAATCCTCATTCCCCTCTATTTCGGGAAGTTACCATCGTCGGATGCGGCAGTCTTAAACACATTAGAAGATGTCCTGTGCATCGTTTTCCTCTTCGATTTCTTTCGTAGTCTTCGCCTGGCCCCAAAGAAGTGGTCCTACTTTCTCAAGGGGGGAGGGTGGCTTGATCTGCTAGGCAGTGTTCCCATTTCTGCGTTTGCGATTTTCCGCGTCGCGCGCTTGTTCCGAGTTGTGCGTTTACTGCGGAAATTAACAGGCGATCAATTACGACATATTATTACCAGACGTCTCGCTCAAAGTACCCTGCTCTTTACCCTTGTAGTTGCTCTGCTGCTGGTTTTCACGATCAGTTGGGGTGTTCTTCTCGCTGAACAGCATGCTCCCCACGCCAATATCCTCACGTATCACCAGGCTGTTTGGTGGGCTTTCGTCACCATTACAACAGTTGGCTACGGTGATTACTACCCTGTTACACCCGTGGGACAATTTTTGGCAGTTATCCTGATGTTTTTCGGCCTCGGCATCATTGGTGTATTATCAAGTTATCTCGCGACTACGTTTATTTCCCTTCAGAGAAGGAGAAGTGAGAGAAGAGAGGGAGAAAATGAGAAAGACGAAGATGACGATGATGACGATTCTAGCAGCCGGGATGCTGAGCTGGCCGCTATAAGAGAAGAACTGGCAGCACTCAGGAAGTTGTTTGAAGAGCGCTACCAGGCACGATAAGAGCCATCATATAGAGTGATAGAAGTTGTAGCACTAGTGCAATCGTATTACACGTGCAACCTGGACCAGCTGCTCGCTCCGTTGGAGCGCACAAAAATAGCGCGTTCTGAGGATGTGTTTTCGTTGCGAAACTGATATACTCTATTAGGAAGGCGTATTGTACTGTCCTTCCCGCTCGCTTCCTCGACGATGTCGATTATCCCTGCGCTTATCTTGGAGTCTGAAGGGGGAGCAACATGGAAAGCACAGTGGTTGAAACCTCGCCAACGTCCACTGAGGATGGAGGCGCTCTCAACGGGGAAGTGTCAATTGTTCTTCCATACGAAAATAGAGGTGCTATCATGTCTTCATTGCCTGAACGGCTGAACACAGCGCTCGGCGGAGCATCCTCCACGTCAGTCTGGGTGAGGCGCTTCCTCATCGTGCTGACGGTCCTTGGCTGCATGGTCATTGTCGGGATCGTGTTCTGGTTTCTCGGAATTATTGTCCATCCCATCATTTTACTCTTCATCGGAGTGGTCATCGCTTATCTCCTTTACCCGCTCTCCAAGCGTCTGAGCCGCCACATGCCCCGCGCGCTCGCCATCTTGCTGACCTATGGGATCGTCGCTGCCGTGCTTTTTAGCGTAAGCTATTTCATGCTCCTCGCCGCTCTTACACAGCTCAACTCATTGGTCCATCAAATCCAGGTCTTCTCTCAAAACTATCAGGCAGGGAAGTATCCACAACTGACCAGTTTCCTGGACAGTATCGGCCTCACGCCATCGGTCATTCAGTCATCGGAACAGAAGTTGATCGCGAGTTTACAAGGCCTCATCAGTCAGATCTTGCCGCTGGTGGGAAGCATTTTCACGTTCTTCATCGATGTGAGTGTCGTCACAACCATCAGTATCTACCTGATGGTTGATGGACCGCGGGTCATCGAGTGGCTCAAGAAGAGAACTCCTGTCAAGCATCGCACGCGGGTCGGCTTTTTCCTGGCAACGGTGGATCGCACGGCGGGCGGCTATATACGCGGTCAGATCTTCCTGGCGACGATTATGTCTGTCATTGTGATGATCGGAGCCTTTTTGATCGGTGTTCCCTACGTTGCCCTGATCGGGCTCATCGTCTTTTTCTTTGAATTTATCCCGCAGATCGGAGCGTACATTTCGGGGGCGCTTGGCTTTCTCATCGCGCTGACCGCCGGCTGGCAAACCGGGCTGATCTACTTAACGTTTGTGACTATTGTTCAGGCCTTTCTTGATGGACAGATCCTGGCGCCGCGCATTCTTGGCCATTCGGTCGGCATACATCCAGTGACCTCGCTCTTTTTTGTGTTTGTTTTCGGCACGCTCTTTGGCCTGTGGGGCGCCTTCTTATCTGCTCC
>VBHS01000224.1 GCA_005881295.1 Chloroflexota bacterium | reverse complement strand
TCAACCAGCACTACTATCCTCCTGGCCCTGTTGAACATGAAATAGCCATTTTTATGGGTAAGAGGCTGCGTTCAACCCCCTGAAATAGAAATTTTTGCCTCAAAGAGTAAGATAGTGAGGCGATGAACTATCTTACCCTTTCGACTACACGTTCGCCAACTCTTCCAGTTTGGGGAAGAGTGGTGAAGGAACTGGTAGCATCGTACCTGCGGGTACTTCAGAAGACCTCCAGCTGCCAGCGCTTACATCGCCCTCAAAGCCCAGCAAATGGTGCAGCTTCTGTGAAGAGAAAGGCAGGTATGGGCTGAACATCACTCGTAAGCCGCTGATGACTTGCAGCATCACATAAAGCGTTGTCCCCGCGGCATCGCGATCAACTTTGATCTGTTTCCACGGGGCCTGCTCATCCAGGTAGCGGTTCGCAGCTCGCGTGACCGCCATTGCCGCGTTCAAGCCATCCTTGAAGTGACAATTGGCAATATTGTGTCCCACCACAGAGAAACCACCTTCTACCTCCGCTAATATCTCGCGGTCTGCTTCTCGCAGCGTTTGTGGGTAGGGTACAACTCCTCCAAACTTGCTCTGCAGGAAGGTAAGAGTGCGATGGACAGCATTTCCATAGTTCGCCACGAGTTCATCGTTGTTGCGCCGAATCAGCTCATCAAACGTGAAGTCAGTATCGCGTCCCTCGGGTGCCGTGGCCGAGAGATAGTAGCGGAGCGTGTCCACATTATACTGGTCTAAGACGTCGCGCGTCCAGATAACATTACCTCGACTGCTGGAGGCCTTAGCGCCACTCATGGTCATAAATTCGTTTGCGGGCACATCATACGGCAGGTTTCGGTTGCCATATCCCATCAGTATCGCCGGCCAGACAATTGTATGGAACGGGATATTGTCCTTACCAATAAAGTAGTACGACTTGACCGGCGGATCGCACTGACCGGGAACCCACCAGGTTTTCCATGCTTCAGGCGTTCCCTGACGCGCCGCCCATTCGACCGAAGCCGAAAAGTAGCCAATCACCGCGTCGAACCAGACATAGATGCGCTTTCCCTCGTACCCATCAAGTGGTATCGGCACGCCCCAGTCCAGATCTCGCGTAATTGCGCGCGGTCGCAGGCCTTCTTTGAGCCAATTCATCGCAAAATCGAGTGTATTGGGCCGCCAGTGCTCCTTGCCCTCCGACAACCATGCCAGTAGGGGCTCTTGCAACTTGGGTAAATCCAGGAAAAAGTGATCTGTTGGCAGAATCTCCAATGCTCTGTCCTTACTGCCGCAGAGGCGACAGCGCGGGTTGATCAGATCTATCGGGTCAAGTGTATGGCCGCAATTATCACACTGATCACCGCGAGCGGCTGGATAACCGCAGTTTGGACACGTTCCCTCAATATAACGATCTGGTAGGAAACGAGCATCCGTTGGGCAGTAGGGAGACTGCATAGTATCTTTGAAGATGTACCCTTTGTCATACAGCGTAAGAAAGAAATCTTGCGTAATGCGATAGTGATTTTCCGTTCCTGTCTCAGTATATAAATCCCAGGATATACCCAACCTGTCCCAAATTTCGCAAATCTGACGGTGATAGCGCGCTACGAACTCGCGTGGACTGATGCCCTCTCGCTCAGCATCCACCAGAATTGGCGTGCCATGTTCGTCACTACCTGAAACCATCAAAACCTTGTTCCCTGCCAATCGATGGTAGCGAGCGAAAGTGTCTGCTGGCAAGTATGCTCCTACGATCTGCCCGACATGCGTAGAGCTTTTTGCATACGGCCACGCCACACAGACCAGAATATGTTCATTCATAATATTTCCTCAGTTCCCGATATATCGCGCGTAAATAGAACGGGCGATCTGCTCATCATCGGTCCCCTTGATGATCGCACGAGCATCAGGAAAAACAGTTAGTTCATAAGAATCCACATTGAAGCGGAGTAGGAAATCATTATAACGTACCTCTCCAACCGGCCGCAACCGTTCAGCCAATTCTACTAGACTGAGCGTAATTCCCCGTTTTCCGTTTCGGACTTGCACCGCGTCACGCCCACAGAGGCTCGTACTGCTGCTCCCACTCAGCTCATCGAGAAACTCAAAATGATATTGTCCGCAGGCCGGGCAATTCTCCTGGCGTGGCAACTCGATCCGTTCACTCGTATTTTCCCAAACATCCATCCAGAACATCGACCGGCTCATCTTCTCGCTTTTCAGTAGAATCTTGATCGCCTCGGTGGAAGCTACGCCCGAAATCGCCCCTACTATCCCGTTCAAAACCCCCGCTGTATCACAGGTTGGCGTAGTTCCTGGGAACGGCATCTCCGGGAAGACACAGCGAAGGCAGGCTGTATCGCCGGGAACAATATTCATCGTCACGCCGTAGGACGCAATCACACCGCTATAGATCCAGGGGCGCTTGTGTTTGATACATACGTCATTGAGGAGGTAACGAGTCTCAAAGTTATCTGTTGCATCAAGAACCAGGTCCGTATCGCGTACTAATGCCTCAATCCCATCTGCATTGATATCTTCAACCAGTGGCTCGATCGTTGTATCGCTATTGGTACGGCGCAGTTTCTTCGCTGCTGCAATCGCTTTGGGGAGACCCAGCGCGATATCTTCCTCATCGAAAAGAATTTGTCGTTGCAGGTTATTGAGTTCAATATAATCACGGTCAGCAATTACTATTCGACCAATACCCGCGCGGCAAAGATTGTTAGCCAGCACAGTCCCTAGCGCACCACAGCCAATAATTGTAACTGCTGAGGAACGCAATCGTTCTTGCCCCTCTTTCCCTATCGGTCCAAAGAGCGTTTGCCGCGAGTAGCGATCAATAGCCACCATTCTCTCTTCTCCTGATCTAGTAGATATACGCGTACAACGTATTGTAGCATAAAAACTACCATCCACAAGTGAGAGAGCCCCCGAATAATCATCGGTTGGCAGCAGCACATAACTGTGTTACAATGCAAGAGGTGAAATCATTCTTTTTGAGACAAGTAACCAGTACATTGTCTAAGGACGTTAAAGGTGATGGGAATGCAATGAAGAAAGTATTGGTTATCGACGACAACCCGACTATCGTAGAATTAATAAAATACGCTGTAAACCTGCAAGGTACATATGATGTTGTCGTTGCCTACGATGGTGTACAAGGTTTAGAACGTATCCTTATTGAACATCCAGACTGCGTGATCATTGATGTAAAAATGCCTCGTATGGATGGTTACCAGCTGGTGCGCTGTCTGCGTGGTGATGCTCGTACCTCTGATATCCCTTTGATTATCCTGAGTGCCATGACACGAAATGAAGATCAAATGACAGGAATGCTTTCAGGTGTCGATGAGTATCTCACTAAACCTTTTAAACCAGCTGCACTGAATGCAGCTATAGAACGTGTCCTACGACTGACGCCAACCGAGCGCCAGCGTCGTATGGATTACCTGGTCCAGACACAGGCCGACCGGGAATAAGCATAGTGTTGTATACAGCCATTATTGCAGGACTATGCTTCACGATAACGAATGGCTTTAGTTTAGAGCGCTGCAATCCTTCATGTCCCGTTGTAGAGGTTGCAGTGCAGAGTATTCACTGAATAGTGCGTGATCCACAGCCTTTACGCAGATTACACATTCTCTTAGTGGATAGTGATCCAATTGGACGCGATAGGATAAAGCAGGCGTTAGGGAATGGGTTTGTTGTGCGATGCGCTTCGTCGCAAGCAGAAGCAATGGACTGCCTTGAAACAAACCTTCCTGATGTACTGATATGCGAGATATTACTTGGTCAAGAGAATGGCTTAGATCTCTGTCGTTCTATTCGTAGCACTCCCTCTCATCGTCATCTGCCGATCATGCTGCTTACTTCCCTCACCACAATTCAGGATAAAGTAGCCGGATTTGAGGCGGGAGCTGATGATTATGTCGTAAAACCATTCGATGCTCGCCACCTGGTAGCACGCATTCGCTTGCTCTCGCGCATAAAGCGTCTTGAACTTCCCGACAAGACATAACTACTGGGGATTCTTAAAAAGTACAGAGTCCAGGAATCCAGCTAGTCTATCTGCTATCCGGGGAAATGGCAGGCCGCGTAATGATTGTACTGTTTCTCCTCTAACGGCGGAATAACCTCGCGGCAGACCGCCTGGGCTTTCCAGCAGCGTGGATGGAAATTGCATCCGCTAGGTGGATTCACGGGGCTTGGCACATCACCTTCAAGAATGATACGCTTACGCTTTGACTCTATTTCGGGATCAGGAACAGGAATGGCCGAAAGTAATGCCTGTGTGTAAGGATGCAAAGGCATCTCATACATCTCTACACTTTTTGACAACTCGACGACCCGCCCCAGGTACATCACGGCTACCCGGTCGCTGATATGCTTTACCACTGAAAGGTTGTGTGCCACGAACAGGTAGGTCAGGCCAAATTTGCCTTGCAGGTCTTGTAACAGGTTGAGCACCTGTGCCTGGATCGATACATCGAGTGCAGACACGGGCTCGTCAGCCACCACTAACGAGGGACGTAGAGCCAGTGCGCGAGCAATTCCGATACGTTGTCGCTGGCCACCGCTGAACTCGTGCGCGAAGCGATTCATGAAGAATGGATTCAATCCCACCACTCGCAACAGATCGGCCACCTGTTCCTCAATTTCCTTCGCATTACCACGATTGAAATTTTTCAGAGGCTCCGCGACAAGCTCTCCAACCGAAAAGCGCGGGTCAAGCGAGCCAAAGGGATCCTGGAACACCATCTGCATCCTGGCGCGCTTCTGCCGTAGCGCGCCGGGGGAGAGTTTTGTGAGCTCATCGCCTTCGAAAACAACGCTGCCTTCCGTCGGTTTGACCAATTGCAAAATCGCGCGTCCTGTGGTTGACTTACCACATCCACTTTCGCCTACCAGGCCAAGCGTCTCGCCGCGCTGGATAAACATGTCGACACCGTCCACCGCTTTCACGTTAGCAACGGTGCGATTAAAAATGCCCCCTTTAATAGGGAAATGAACCTTTAAGCCCTTGACATCGACCAGGGTTGTCCCGGTCGTTGCTGGCGTTGTTATCTCTTGTGCCATAAAAAAACCTTTTCCCTGGCTTAATCTGGATAGAAACAGGCCGCTACCTGCTCTCCGCGGCCTACTGGCTTCAACTCCGGGCGTTCCTGCCGGCAGCGATTCTGTACCTTGGGGCAGCGTGGTGCATAAGGACAACCAATGATCTCCCTGGATAAATCGGGCGGCTGTCCCCCAATCGGGGTCAGACTGCTGCCATGTTTCTCATCCATGCGAGGAATGGATCGCAAAAGTCCTACGGTGTATGGGTGTGCAGGCGTCGCAAAAATTTGCTTGACTGGAGCTGACTCTACCACGTGTCCCGCGTACATGACGTTGACATGCTGGCATGTCCCGGCAACCACTCCGAGATCATGGGTAATCAGCATGACAGCGGTGCCAAACTCTTTCGAGAGGCCACTCATCGGTTCAAGCACCTGGGCCTGAATAGTCACATCGAGCGCCGTTGTCGGTTCATCCGCGACGAGTAATTTCGGGTTGCACGCCAGTGCGATAGCAATCATCACGCGCTGCCGCATGCCACCACTAAACTCGTGTGGATAACTCTTTGCCCGTTTCTTTGCGTCTGGAATACGTACAAGGTCGAGCATCTCAACGCTGCGTTTCCAGGCCTGGTCATTGCTCATGTCCTTGTGGTGGCGTTTGACCGTCTCTGCAATCTGATAACCTACAGTAAACACCGGGTTGAGTGAAGTCATTGGGTCCTGGAATATCATCGAAATTTGGCTGCCGCGCAGGTCCGTGAGTTCATCTAAATTCTTTTCCAGGATATTCTCACCGTTGAAGTTGATCTCACCCCCTACGATTTTGCCAGGAGGGGTGGCTATCAGGCGCATTATCGAGAGGGCCGTAACGCTTTTGCCGCAGCCGCTTTCCCCTACAATCCCTAACGTTTGACTTGGCTTGATCACAAATGAAACATCATCGACCGCTTTGACAACCCCTGAGCGTGTGAAAAAGTAGGTTTTTAAATTATTTACTTCCAGCAGATTCTCTGCCATTTTTTATCTCCACTCACTAATCTTTTGATCGAGGGTCAAAGGCATCGCGCCAGTGTTGCTGCGACGACGACGATACTGAACAGGTTGGGAACAATGTGGCGCAGAATAATTCGCGTATCGCTGGTGCCCGCTGTACGCGCTGCCTCAATAAACTGCTGCTCCTTGAGCTGGAGCGTTTGACCACGTACATAGCGCGCCATCAATGGCCATGCCACGAAGGCTAGCGCCAACGAGACCAGGAGCAGGCGTGCATTTCCATTTGCGCCAATAATCGGGATACCGCTCAAATGCGTATCGGCCCACGCACCAAAGATTCCGGCGACTAAAATGATGAAGAGCAATCCAGGAAAGGCAAAAATGATGTCAGTAAAGCGTGCTAGCACCTGGTCGATCCACCCGCCATGAAACCCAGCCAGCACCCCTATGAGGATACCTAGAGTGATATCCACTACCTCTACTAGCACGGCAATACTGATCGAAATAAGGAGTCCCTGCATCAGGCGCGCAAGCAGATCACGGCCGAGGTCATCTGTTCCCAACCAGTACTGTGCTGATGGCCCTTCATCCTGCCGGTCAAGTTCCTGGTGGTAGTAGCTGTGGTAGACCTGTGGACTTATCGTTCCGTTCAATGCACTGTCATAAGGACCACCAATATGCTGGTAGATGAATGGTCCAAAGATGGCGAGCAGCACGAGGAAGCCAATTACACCTACACTCGCCATAGCGCGTTTATCTCGTCTCAGCCGCCGTAGTGAATCTTGTAGGGGCGTTGCGGGTTTTTCCTTTTTTTCCGCCAGTTCCTTCAGTTCGTTCTCGCTGAGCGCGGTAGCAAGGTCATTTTCTGCCAGCACCGTTAAATCTGGGTCTAATTGCAACGGACTTACTACGGAATCAGGAGGCATGTATTCGTGGCCGGTAATCTCTTGGTTCTTATCCTTCGTATCCATGGACTTGCCTCCTATGATGCCTTAATGCGCGGGTCCACAAGTGTGTACAAAATATCCGATATCAAGTTGCCGATGACCACTGCTACCGCCAGCAAGACCGCCGTGGCCTGGATGACTGGATAGTCGCGGTACTGCGTCGCTTGCAGTGTCGTCTCTCCGATACCTGGAATGTTGAAGAACTCTTCGAGGAAGAATGTCCCCGTCACAATAAGGCCGAGCGAGAGGCCGAGGATGGTGACCACGGGAATAAGCGCGTTGCGCAGCGCGTGGCGGTAGATGACGATGCGTTCGCGCATCCCTTTTGCTCGTGCGGTACGCACATAATCCTGGCGTAAGACTTCGAGCATACTCGTGCGCGTGATACGTGCGAGATAAGCTACCAATGACAGCGCCAGTATCACAATTGGACCTATTTTGAACTGTATGTCTGACCACGAGTAATGCCAGGCATTGCCCCAGTTCGCAACGGGCCACTGGGCACCTGTACCATTGTCAATCGCTACAACGAGAACCTGAAAGAACACGGCAAAGACGAATACCGGCAACGAATACATCACCAGCACGATACCCATGTTGGTCGTATCGATCCAGCTATTCGCTTTCAGCGCGCTGATAATGCCTATCGGGATTCCTATTAACACCTGCAGCACCAGCGCCCAGAATCCAAGTTCCGCCGAGATCGGTACGCCATCTTTCAGGATATCCCAAACAGGCCGGTTCTGGTATTCAAAAGAAAGCCCAAAATCAAGTCTGAACAGGCCCGTTAAAAAATGAAAATACTGCACGAAGAAGGGTTGATCCAGGCCGTACGTATGCTTCAACTGCACATAGACCACCGGGTCATAATGGCT
>VBHS01000223.1 GCA_005881295.1 Chloroflexota bacterium | reverse complement strand
CTATCAAACAGCTCTATGGCTTTGAGCCCCCGCCTAGTGCAAAACCGGCAGCAACACCTGCACTGGTAGACCCTAAAGCAAATCCTGACTTTGGGCCGGCATATAGCATCATCAATTCGGCCACAACCAACTCGCGTATCGACCCCGTCTCTCACGCGTCAACTCAGCCAGCCAACGTCTTCCAGGTAAACCAGACCATCTACCTGACCTATAGTGTGCAACGCCCTAAGTCACCTGGTGTGATGAGCATCAAATGGTATACCAATGGTTCTTTCTACCAGTCTCCCACGCCAATACAGGTCGCGACAAACGCGATTACGGGTTATACTACCCAGAAATATACGCTACCAGCCGAGGGCATGGTAGAGCTGTATTGGAATGATAAGCTGGCGATCCGGCTCTATTTCGTCGTGAGGTGAAGGGAATAGATACATTTCTTCGTAAGTAAAATGGCTCTCAGTGGCTGCGCCGCTAAGAGCCATTCTCTATCCAAAAGTGCTTTTCTTGTTCAACTGCACTGCGTATCGACGTTCACATCCCCGAGGACCTCTACCTGGCAGGCGAGGCGCATATTGGGGTTCTTCTTACGATCACCGCGCAGCCAGAACTTTTCCATAAATGTGAGGGGATTGGTATTTGACGAGGGAGAAACCGCTACGCGGTCTGTACCGCACAAACCATTGCCATGACAGTTAGCGTATTTCCACATGCCACAATACACGGGAACATCGTTCTCCAACGCGGGGTAGCGTACACTGTCGCCTACCGGCACTTCGACCTGGACATTTTCACGTACAAAAGTAATGGTTGGCTGGTCAGAGTGTAGCACAGAGTGCAAAGAGCGTCAACAAGGCAGGGCGAGCGCAAGGGTCGCCCCTACTATGGGACGAAGCGGCTTGCCAAGGTTGTGTATAGTAGGGGCGACCCTTGCGCTCGCCCTGGAGGGGTCGCTACCTCAAGTGACGACGAGGGTAACCGCTAACTTCTGAGGCTGAACCGCTGGACCTGAGTCACTATCGCTCACTGTCAATGTTGCCGTGTAGGTACCTGGGGATAACGAGGCGCTATTGCAGTCCACCTCGAGCAGGATATCGTTCCCCGGATTAAGCGATCCAGGAGGGGTATACACGGTCAACCACGAGGCTGTCGACTTTGTCACCCAGTATAGCGTTTTGGAGCCAGTGTTGGAAATATCCAGCAATTGAGTTGATTCGGTGAAAATATTATCGTGGCTGAAATCCATAGTGCTCGTTGAAAGCGTGATCTGAGCCCGTCCCTGCACCACAATACTCACAGTTATCCTCTGTGCAGGCACTTTTGATCCGGGGTCGCTATCAGCGACGGTAATAGTGGTGTACAGGGTTCCCGCACCTGCCTGCGCGACGTTAGGAGTGACGGCGATACCGGTGCTTCTGTTGGGAGCCAGGCTACCAGCTGCTGAAGACACGGGAGCAAATGTTGCTCCATTCTGATCCTCCGCAATGACCCAATTGAGCGTGGCATTACCGGTATTGCTAAGCGTAAACGAGAGTGGCGCGGGATTTGTCCCTTGCAGCGTCGTGAAATTCAGCCTGCTTAGATTCAAGCTGATGACAGCAGTTAGAGGAATACTCACGGATAACGAAACTGGAACTTGCTTTGTGAGCCCTCCCCCATAGGTAAATGTCAGCGTCCCCTGATACGATTGGGGTTTGAGCGCGGCCGCATTGATATTGATAGCTACAGCCCCCGACTGGTTTATTTCCAGGTGTCCACTGGCAGGCGTTGCATTGAGCCAGTTCGCTCCATCGACTGTAGCCGCTGTTACTGTCCAATCTAAGGGCCCTCCGCCACTATTTTGTAACGTGATGGTTTGGGCAGCGGGATTTTGTCCCACAGATGCAAAACTGAGTGACGGCGGCGATGCGATCAAGTTTCCAGGGGCCGCGACGCTGAGAGCCACCGTCACCGCCGGATTCGTTCCGCCCTTGAAATTGATCGTTCCCTGGTACGATCCTATTGCCAGCTGTTGAGATTGGACACTCACCTTCATTGTCTGACTGGTATGCGCGGCAAGATGGCCACTGGAAGGATTGATGGAGAGCCAGGGTGCGCCATCACCAGTTACAATAGAGCTACTCCAGTCAAGCGGTCGACCTCCAGTATTTTGCACCGTAATGGCCTGGTCAGCCGAATTCTGGCTTGTAGTTCCTGAATAGGTCAACGAAACAGGCGTAATGGTCAGTACGGCCGGGGGAGCAGATTTGACGGTCATGGTTACAGTGAGGATCAACGGCCGATCGCTACTTCCCCGCTGGATAAAGGTGATATGGCCGCTATAGGCTTGGGGAGCCAGCGTACCAGCATTGACTACCACTTGAGTAATGCCGCGACCTGAAAAGGTGCCTGTGTTGGGAGAGACGGTGAGCCAGGGCTGGTCGCTACTCGCCTGCCAGGTGAGTTGTCGCCCTCCTGCGTTAATGAGGATGAAATCTTTTTTCGAGACAACACCAGGAACACTCGTACCGAAATCTAGTTTTGAGGTTGACAGCTGCAGTTGTGGGGGAGCCAGTGATGATTGTTCAACTGTTATAATTGCTGAAACGCTCACCGTCTGATCTTTTCCGCTATCAATGGCATGAATCATGTGCTGTCCCACTGACCAGTTGGCAGGCACAATGATCTGTACAGAAAAAGTGCCAATATCATCCGCATGGGCGCGAAGAGGTCTTCCATTCCCATCTAAGACAGGATCGCTATTTTGATCGTACGTAAAAGTAATGGGGTCGTTGATGCCAAAACCTTTGCCAGCCAGGACAAAGGTATCACCTATGCGTAGTTGATCCGGAATAGCGGTTAGTACCTGGGAATTCGGGGCAGGCTTCTTATTGATGAAAGCGTAGGCAAGCAGGCCACTTGCGACTAAGAAAATCAGGCATGAGATAGTGAGTAGCGTGGGTACGTAGCGCTGCTGTAACAGAGGCTTGCCACGAAAGATCACCTCTTTTTTGAGAGGTGCAGCCGCAGGCAGGTAGCGCTGATGGGCACGCAAACCATGAGCTTCTTTATTGTCACCAGCCGGAGTGGTACTCCGTCGAAGGGTGGGGAGGGAGGAAGCCTCGGGGAGATCACGAGGTAAACCTGGGGCAGGCGTGATCTCCGGCTCCTCTTTCTCCTGTTGCACAACAGCGCCCGGGTTGGACGATCTCGCGGGTGGTCGTTGCACCGCGAGCATCGCCGATTGGTAGGGTTGATCTTCAGGATGCAGGCCCGAGTAATGCCCGGCACGGTGCGGAGATGCAGGAGGAATTGTTCGTCGCCGGGTGCGAAGCGCCGACCTCTCCACCACTGCGCTTCTCTTGCCGCTCGGAGCGGTGAGAGCGCTCCTGGTAGAAACCCTGGTCGTGTTTCCTGCGAAGGATTGCCCACAGCGACTGCAGGTCACAGCTTCTGCACGTGACAATTTATGGCAGTTAGCACAACGTTTTGTTTGCATACAGGTGTCTCAGGTGTGTCGATGGTATGTTCAGCGGATAACCAATGATACATGCTGGTATAGTAACACATATTGTACCATATCATGTGAGATAAGAGAACCTTCGAAGGCAAAACAGGGTTGAAGCCTTGATGCATCAATGGGGATAGACATTGGCGGGGAAACTCAGCTTATCACCTGTCAGGTTAAAGGAGACCGTGCCAAGGTAGCTGATGGTGCCATCAGTCCCATTAACAGTTAGCGTGTATGAGTCCAGAGCAAGATTAGCAAATGAGAAGTTACCTGAGCCATCAGCAGTAACGATGATTGTCTGATTCGTTGAATTATTCAACAGGTTCAGGCTAGACCCAGGCAGTCGTTTGCTGGATGTACAATTGCTATCGGAACAGGCAATGACGGACCCACTGAAGGTATAGCCGGTGACCGTCAAAGTGACATTGACAGTCTGTGGACTGTTCTGAACGATCGCCCCACCATTGCCAAAGGCTGAGACGGTAATCGTGCCAGAATAAATCCCTGGTGACAAGTTTCGAGGATTGACGCCAACCGGTACGGTAGCGCTGCCTGTCCCCGATGCCGGCGGACCCAGAACAAGCCAGCCACTACTGCCTGAATCACCTTGCGCTTGCCAGGTTACGGGAAGAGCACAGGCGCCAGTCTCACTCAGCGAGAGGTTCTGGGTGGATGACGACGACTGACCCTGGACACCGGAGAGCATCAGGTTCGGCGGCCCTACCTGCAACTGGCATGGTTGCAGGACGGTCAGCGTCACAGTGAAGAATCGTGGGCTACCCTGTGCAGCAGTATTCGAACCATCTGTCGCGCTTAGCGAGACCCGGGTACTATACGTGCCAGCGTTTAAGCCAGCAGTGTTCACGGAAACCGTTATGGGGACAGATTGACCACTAGCCACCAGGGAGCCGGATGCAGGTGCCAATGCCAACCAGCTAGCCGGGTTTGTGAGAGTCGTATGCCAGCTCAGCGGCCAGGCGCAATTACCGGTACCTGTGATTGAAACCGACTGAGGGCCCGGGTTAGAGCTGCCCTGGGTAGCACTAAAGGCTAAAGAACTCAACGAAGGCGGCTGCAGTGTACAGGGTGGAAGCACCAGTAGATTGACGGTAATCGTCTGAGGGCTGCCAGCAGCAGGAGCACCATTACTATCTGCACCGACGAAGACGACCTGTCCCACGTAGGTATTGGGAGTGAGATTAGCAGTATAGATACTGATGGTTACCTGGCCAGTCTGACCGGGAGCGATACTTCCACCTGTAGGACTGGCAGCGAGCCAGGAAGTCATGATATTGACGGTGGTATGCCAGCTGAGTTGGCTTTTACCGGTATTGGTAATCGTTACGACCTGGCCCGGGGGATTCGGCAAACCTTGCGTCGTACTGAAGTTAAGGCTGAGGGGTGTGGCTCCCATAATTGGCGCGGAAGGTGATGGAGGCGCCTGGACGATCAACTGCACCATAACCGTCTGCGTGCTCTGTGCGACTGTAACAATAATATAGCTATTGTAGGTTCCAGGTCTTAGAATGGAGGCATTCACCCCAATCGCAGTTACGGCGTTTGTGGAACCTTTTATTTGCCCGCTGGCGGGTGTGAGTGACAGCCAGTTAGCGGCGGAGAGAGCCTTCCAATTGACTGTTCCAGAGCAACTCGAATTGGCGCTCAAACTCAGCGATTGATAGCTCGGATTGCTCTGACCCAAAACGGCCGTGAAGGACATACTGCCAGCGCTCAGAGTCAAGCCGCAACGCGGCAAGATAGTGAGAGAGACACTGATGGTCTGTGGGCTATTATAGACTCCATGACCGGCCGAGATTGAAAGCACGTCGGTGTAGACACCAGGCAACAGGGCGCGGCTATGGACAATCAAATGGAGCAGGCTGCTCGAGCGAGGGACCACGACCCCCGAAGACACATCGGTACTTAACCAGTTGCTACTCGCATCAAACATGATGGGCAGCAGGCTCTGGCTCGCCACAGGGAGCGCGTTATTCGCGGTTATCGACCAATCCAAAGGCTGTGTGCCTGGGTTGCTGACCGTCAACATCTGCGCGGGGGGATCGGCCTCGCCATCGAGCGCGGTAAACGAGAGCACAGGCGGTATCACTTCCAGCACTGGCCCTGGATTAGCAGGCAATGGACGCACCGTCATGGTTACGTGTACCCACTGGGCCTCACCGATGTTGGAAGTAAAGGTAATTGTCCCCTTGTAATCTCCTGGCTTGAGATTAGCGCGTTCAACGGCAACAGCAATGGTCTGACTCGCACTGAACATACCTTGAGGGGGAGAGAGCAGTAGCCAGGGTTGATCACTATTTGCCGCCCATGAGATCGAGCCACCGCCTGAATTATGCAGGGTCAGCGATTGGATAGTGTTTGCTCCCAGGTAGTCAGCGCCGAAATCAAGCGAAGTTGTATCGATGAGCAGATGTGACGGGCGCGTGGGCCCGGAGCCGATGATTTGTAATGTAGCGCTGGCTGTATAGCGCGTTGAGATATCTTCAGCCTCGATCGTGTGGTAGCCAGGAGTCCAGGTGGCATCAACGAGCATATTCACATCAGCGGATCCGTTTGAATCAATTTTGATAAGAGCAGAGCCGCCGGTCAGTTGCACCGATTCCTGAATATCATGGGTTAAATAGACATGCGTGAAGGAAGAGAAATGATGGATATGCAGCATGACTGTCTGACCTATTCTGGCCACATTTGAGGAAAGGGTCAGCGAGGGTGGGCCATTGGACACATTGACTGAATGGCGGGGGTGTAAAAATGCGACAGAAATCAGGGCTCCATCCGTCACAAAAGCGATGATCGCCAGTATGACCAGGACGACAAAGGTCATATGCATGCGAGGGTGTTTAGCTCGCTTAACAAGCTGCGGGGTCAGAGGGAGGGTAACCAATCCCTCCGCGACAGCGCGGCGCCAATCATCTTCCTCAATGCGGGCAATCTCGGCGCTGTTTGGGAAGTGCCGCGCCATCAAAGGGTCTGTCCGATTCGACCAGGTATCATCTTCGCTCTCATCGGAATCGCCATCCGGTTGCAGCCATGGCCAGTGATCGGGAATATGTTTCCCCAGGTCCTTTTCCTGTTCAGCCGAAGAATTCTTCGAGATCTGCGGCAAAGGAGTGCTATTGCGCTGGATATCGGCGGAAATATCGCGAATTGGCGATAATCGCGATGCATGCAGCATACGGCGATTGCCCTGTTCAATCTCGGCAATACGCCTGGCAGCCTCAGTGAGGCTCTTAACAGTGTGCTCCACAACGTACCCGTTGCCGTATTCTTCTGGCGCTATTGGAGCTTCGTGTGGAGGAGTATCCAGGCGTTCAGGTTGAGATTGGGGGACGGCTGGTTGGGGGCCGGTAATACGTTCCAGTGGATCGTCGCTAACCTCAACATGTTTAGGAGGCACGGCGATGACAGGAGAAAGCTTTAGCGTCTCCTCCTTAACGATATCCGCTGACTGCCCCAGCTGGCTTCGTAAGAGCGACCGACAACTTTCACAAAATACTGAGGCCGCCTCACGAGGCTTGCTGCAACGCAAACATTGACTCATGTCCTGCTCTTCTTGCGCATTGCTCCCGAAGATTTGTGTGTTCTTATTGTCTCATGCGTTCCCTGAACACAGCCAGGATATCACCCAAAATACCTACCCGGCTGTTTTCTGCGATACCCCCATTGCAGCAGAACTCTTCCCCCAGCATGTCTATGCTATAAAACGTTGGGGTACATGTAT
>VBHS01000222.1 GCA_005881295.1 Chloroflexota bacterium | reverse complement strand
TGTCACTGGGCTTTATGTCGTTCTTTACTAAAGCCGTAGTGGGCGCACTCAAGGCATTCCCCCGGCTGAACGCGGAGATCCAGGGTAACGAGATGGTGCTCAAACGCTACTATGATATTGGTATAGCTGTTGGAGCCGAGGAGGGTCTTGTTGTACCTGTGCTTCGTGATGCTGACCGTAAGAGCTTTGCGGAGATTGAGCAGGAGGTCGCTGCCCTAGCTAATAAAGCCAGGGAGAACAGTCTAGCGCTCGCTGAATTGCAGGGTGGCACTTTTACTATTACCAATGGTGGTATATTCGGCTCGTTGCTTTCGACACCGATATTAAACGCACCACAAGTTGGTATTCTGGGTATGCATAAGATCGAACAACGACCGGTTGCCGTGAGTGGGCAGGTCGTCATACGACCGATGATGTACGTTGCCCTTTCCTATGACCACCGTATCGTCGATGGTCGGGAAGCAGTGCAATTTCTGGTCAGAGTCAAAGAACTAGTCGAAGACCCAGAAACGCTCCTACTTGAAGGGTAGTCGAGGGTATCCTGCAGAAGCTTACGAATGGGTAACAGGACGAGGAAGGCTCTGACAGATCAATGTGTAGCAATGCTCTCGTGACAACCAATTTGCCCCTCGACATAGACAGCTACAGCCTGTATAATCAACGGTGACTACATCGGATGGTGGGAACAGAGGAGTCATCTTACTATGCAACGAGAGAATCCATACCCTCAGCAGCAGGGAAAGAACGACGATATGAACGCGCTGGTCGGGCGATCGTTGGGCCAGTTTCGCATCGTCGAGCGCATTGGAGCTGGTGGTATGGCGACCGTGTTCAAGGCCTATCAACCAAACCTGGATAGATATGTTGCCATCAAAGTACTGCCAGCATATCATGCACGCGATCCAATATTCGTCAAAAGGTTTGTGCAGGAAGCACGTGCTGTAGCAAAACTGGTTCACCCCAATATCTTGCAGATACATGACTTTGGGGAACAGGATAACATCACCTATATCGTCATGGAATATGTCGAAGGTGGTACACTCAAGGATCGCTTGAAGCGACCGATAGCAGTACCCGAGGCTGTTGATTATATGATCCAGGCTGCAGAGGGTTTGAATTGTGCCCACAATAATGGCATTGTTCATCGCGATGTAAAGCCCGCTAACATGTTGTTGCGCAAAGATGGCTATCTTCTTCTCTCCGACTTTGGTATAGCTAAGATTCTCGAGGGGACGACGAATCTCACTCGTGTTGGCACAGGTATCGGAACTCCACAGTATATGTCGCCCGAACAAGGCACCGGACAGGCTGTAGACCGTCGCAGCGATATCTACTCCCTTGGTATCGTGCTATTCCATTGTTTAGCTGGCCGGGTACCATTTACGGCAGAAAACCCGTTAACTATTACAGTGAAGCATCTCAATGATCCGCTACCTGTTGAAATGTTACGTATGGCTGGCATACCATCTCCTATAGAACAGGTAGTGGTAAAGATGGCAGCGAAAGCTCCGCAAGACCGCTACCAGACAACCGATGAATTGATAGCCGCTTTAACAGAGGCATTGACAGCTTCACAACTTTCGATACCCTCGCGATGGCGTCCAGGGATGTCTTCGGCTATGCCCCAACTGGATGTGCGTGGGAGCGGTGTAGTTCCTCAGATACCTGTCTCAGCAGTTGAAGGACAGGGATTGGTACCAGGGCGGGGAGTTTCTTCTCAGTCCCTGGTTTTTAACAACCAGCAGCCGGTTGTAACATTGCCATGCTTTCGCTGTGGAGCATCTAATCCGAGCACGCGCCTTTTTTGTACCTCCTGCGGAGATGAACTCTCCGATAAACGAGCCATTCATGACCGCTACCTGGGACCGAATGGCCGTCCAGTGCTTGCTCGTCTCACCATTCAGAATGGGCCGATGGGCGGTCACTCCTATCGTTTCCACCAGGTAGTCACAACAATTGGTCGTACCAATGGCAATGATCTTATTATCCAGGGAAGAACGGTTTCTCGCCGTCATGCCCGTCTCTTTTTTGATAATGGACGCTGGTACCTGGAGGATTTGCAAAGTGCCAATGGGACGCTGGTCAACAATGTGCGAGTGTATCAACCTGTTGTATTGAATGATGGGGATGTCATCAATTTTGGTGATGAGATCGTGGTATTTAATACAACGTATTGATACTGTTTTAGGAAGGATTTTACTGATGGACTCCATCAATCCCTTTATTCAAGTCGCGCAGCAGGTGTTGTTGGGCGGTGCGGTTAAGCAAAATCATGCCCTTGAGCATGCAACCATTGTTTTGCTGAGCAGAAAGTATCCCGAGGTGCGCTTTGCTGGTATTTCTTTCGCATCCGGTTTCTTCGTGTTCGGTGATGTTCCTACCGAGGCGATAATCCCTGCCGCCAATGAGGCTCTGACCCTGTTGCGTACGACGCATCCAGAGATGGCTATTCACGAGCGTTGTGGGACAAACCTCGCGGTTTCTGGCCTGCTCACCGGCCTATCGGCTATGACTGTCGCCAGGATGCGCCGCCCATATAATTCTTTCAATAATGTCATCCTGGCATCGACTGCCGCATTGATACTGGCGCGTCCTTTGGGGATGGTTGTTCAGCGCTATGTTACGACACAGACTCCCAATGCCTCCATGAGCATTGTAAAGGTTACTCCAACGCAAATATTGGGCACACCGGCCCATTTTGTGTCTACCAATAACCCTGACGCGTCCGGTCTTTTCTCATAGGGTATAGAGAGTTGAGGTTCATATGGATATGGAGCGCAGTCAGTTTCTGGTGGAGACTTCCTGGTTGGCCGAGCACCTGAATGATCCACATATCCGTATCGTTGACATGCGCGGCTATGTACGTACAGTGGAACGTAATGGTGTTCAGAACGCGCAGTATGTTGGTGCGCGTGATGAGTATGAGCAAGGGCACATACCGGGGGCGGTTTATATCGACTGGAGCAGTGATATTATTGACCTCGACGATGCTGTCAAAGCGCAGGTCGCTCCGGCAGCACGCTTTGCTGAGGTGATAGGAAGTTTAGGCATCGGAGATCAGCATTTAGTGGTCGCCTATGATGCCCATCCGTCAGCACAGTTTGCTACGCGGCTCTGGTGGGCGCTCAATTACTATGGGCATGATCAGGTGGTTGTGCTAAACGGTGGATTTGCTAAATGGCTACATGAACATCGACCACTGGAAGAAAGTATCCCTACCTATCCCCCTGCTACGTTTACCCCCGTGGTGCAACCGCGCTTACGTACCACTGCTACCGAGGTATTATCTCTGCTAGGACAACGGCAAGTCACAATGATTGATGCACGTGAGCCCAGGCAATATACGGGCGAGGTAGTGCGCGACAACGGACGTCCCGGTCATATTCCTGGGGCTTTGAATATCCCTCGTGACGAAGTAATTAATCCCGCCACCGGTACATTTCGCAGTAATGAAGAACTGGCTCGCCTCTTCTCGGATGCTGGTGTGCTGCCAGAACGCCAGGTTGTAGCTTATTGTAACGGGGGCGTTGCAGCTACAACCATCCTTTTCAGCCTGGCTATGCTTGGATATCCCAATTTGACCAACTACGACGGTTCCTGGAATGAGTGGGGCAGCCGGCAAGATTTACCGACAGAAGTGTAGCAATGGAGCAGTATCCTACGAGAGATGAACAGGAGGACCTGCATGACCTGAACGAGGTCATGCAGGCATTTGGCGTTAGCGAGTGGAGCAACCTGGGGACGATCGAAGAGATTGCAACGCCCAGGCTTTTTAGCGTACTAGTTGACATCAAGGGGCAACATTATATCCTCAGAGAGCGGCTTGAGGGGCTCATTGCAGAAGATAGCGACCACCGTTATGCCTTCCGACAATTTCTTCAACAGGCAGGTATCCCTCTTCCATCTCTCTGGCTCACCGCTCAAGGGAAACCAACGGTAGTGGTTGGTGACACCTCCTTTGAGTTAGAGCAGGAGCCGCAAGGGGAACTCTTCAGTACAACCTCGCCACGTAGCCTTGCCTGGGTCGGTGACGCTGGAACAATGCTCGCCCGTATCCACCAGGTTTCCCGTACATATCCAGGGCCCCAACATCGTTGGCCTTCAGAAGCACTTATAGGTGGGGTAGTACAGGGATATTTGAACATGGCACGCGGGAGAGCCGAGCAGAGCGAAATAGCGGCTGTTGCAGCGGCGTTGTCGAACTGGTGCGATCAATGGGAAGCGGTGCTGCCGTCGGCAATGGTTTCTATTGGCGCTGTACGAGGCTTACCGGAGTTCCATATCCATGGTGATTATCATGCCCTGAACCTTCGATTGGGAACGCAAGGCGTCACGGCAGTCCTCAATCTGGCAGCGTCGCGTTGGGAGAAACGCATTATAGAACTGGCTTACGCCCTCTTCTATTTTAGCGCGCTGGAGTGGCAGCCGACCGCTGCATTGACACGCCCCCTTGTCAAACGTGGCCTTGATCCCGAACGAGCTCGCCGTTTCTTAGCAGCTTATGGAGCGATTTACCCTCCTGAGCCGCGTGAATCCGCAATATTGGGCGACGCCTTGATGCTGGTCTCACCTATCGCTACTATGAATGGCCCGTTAGAAGACGTATTTTTTATGCAGCAAGGTGGCCCTGGTAATCACGGCGTTGAAGAACAATTGATTGATGATGTGATGGAACGCCTGGCGTGGGCTACTTCACTACCAGGGTGGTTAGCTCGCGTGTGGCGTTCACTAGCTGAAATGTGGCAGTGAGTTCAGGCTGTAGGTGAGCTATGAGGCTTTTTGCTTGAGTATAGTCACCAGGTCACTCAGCACTCCATAGGCTGTTTGAGTCACCGTTGGTTTGTGTTCTACCAGTGTGATTGTTCCCATGGCTTCAGTCTCTAGAGAGATTACGCTGGTTGTCCCTTTGCCAAGCAGAAGTATGTCGTCTTTGCTTAACTTGCGCGGTCGTACCTCAGCGACGGATATCCCCTGTTTGAGGTTTGCCTGGCTCACCAGGCGTATGGGCGTTCCGGCCTGTGCTGCTGCGCGTATTTCAGCGGGAGCAAGGTCGCGAATGCCCTGACGCGCGACCTGGTGTGGTGAAAGTTGACTTTCCAGCAGCGTATTCGCCAGGATAGTTGTTTTCATGACTGCATCCCATGCATCGAGATCATACCATGGATCAGCCTCGGCGATGCCAAGTTCCTGAGCCTTTGCTATCGCTTCATCTCGTGTAAAGCCCTGTTCGATCATATTCAATACGAGACTACTTGTGGTATTTAACAGGGCGCGAAAAGAGTGAATGCCTACAGCCTGGAGGGTAAATTGCGCAAGGTTGATAAGGGGCAAACCATCCATTACAGTCGCTTCAAAGCGAAATTGCACGTTCTGACGACGTGCTAATGCCTGTAGTTCAGATTGAGCATAGGCGACCGGTCCCTTATTAGCAGTAATTACATCTAAACCTGATTGCAGAGCAGCGCGAATATAACTGAGGGCAGGTTGA
>VBHS01000221.1 GCA_005881295.1 Chloroflexota bacterium | reverse complement strand
TGAATACCAAAGGGTGCATACCCCTTCGGGAGTTGATGATCGGTGAAGGAGCGGACCAGGTGAAACTTCGAGTTGAACATCTCGATCTTACCGAAGCGGAAATTCGTGGCATAGATGAACGTGCCATCTTCGTTGCTGTTGATAGCCAGCCCTTTGTAGACAGCACCCGCACCTACGGCCGAGCGGTCCACTGCCAGGACGGCATGGGTCGGGTCGACTACGGGGCTCCAGCCGGCGATCGTGCCATCTTCAGTGGAGAAAATGAAACGGGCTGGACCAGAATTTCTACCCTTCGAAACAACGAAACCATTTGTGCTATTAAAGACAACCCCGGTCGGGGCTGCGGTCGTTACACCTGCAGGAGCTGGAATGGTGACCACAAGCGGCGAACCTACAGGGAATGGGGTGCCGTTTCCATCATAGAGGGTGGACACACCCGTCCCATTGTCCGCCACCCACCACGGAGTAGCAGGGCCATGTACCAGGCCCCAGGAGTTGACTAGATTCTTGTCTTGAACCCTGGCAATATCGGGCAAGTCCGAAACCAGGTTTGTCTGCCGGTAGAAACCCTCCGAACCATTGGCGGATTTGGCGAATACCGCGATGGGCACTGCCACTAATAAGGCTAGTGTCAGCAAGATAACAGTAGCCAGCAGTCGTAGCCGTCCAGGCATATGCTGGGCATGCATAGAAATACCTCCTTTGACGTATTGTGAAATAGACACGGTGGCGATACCCCGGAAAAATTTCCGGTCCCCATTGGTATATTCGGAGGAGGTTACAGTTCTATGCAGTTACCTTGCCGGGATGGCGAAAGTACCTCAACGTTGAGGTACTCTTACCATCGCAGCATCATAATCCTCGGACTCGACAAAGTCGCTTGCCGTACACACTGAACCGCGGGGAGAGACACGCCAGAAGACCCTCTGCATCCGCGTCCATTCGGCCAGTAGCTGGGCAGCGCGCCAGCTGCGCGTCTTTTTCCCATGCCACTGAATGACCGTTCTCAATGCTTCTATTTCACCAGCATCATCCAGGCGCTCCAGCTCTACCAGCTCGGTATTACACCGCATAGGGAACACCCCTGCCGTATCCAGGACATACGCAACGCCGGAAGACATACCCGCCGCAAAGTTCTTTCCAGTTTCACCAAGCACCACAACCATTCCGCCCGTCATATACTCACAGGCATGAGCGCCCACGCCCTCGACAACCGCCAATGCTCCGCTATTGCGTACGGCAAAGCGCTCTCCGGCACGCCCGGCCGCGAAGAGTTGCCCACCCGTGGCCCCGTACAACACTGTATTGCCAAGAATGGTATTTCTATGTGCGGCAAAACTCGAGTCAGTTGGTGGAGCGATAATAATCTGACCGCCGGTCATACTTTTCCCGACATAATCATTAGCCTCGCCATGTAGGACCAGCCGCATACCGGGCAGGCAGAACGCGCCAAAACTCTGGCCGGCCGCTCCCTGCAATATACAGGTGATGCTCACCCCTGGCAAACCTGCGTTCCCATAGCGACGCGCGATCTCACCCGCGAGGCCAGCGCCAATTGCCCTGTCGTAGTTATGGATCTGGTGTTGTGTCACGACACTACGCTCACCCAGCAGCGCCTGCTCAGCTTCAACAAGCAACTCCTCTGCTAATGCCGATTGCGGCTGTCGTACACGGGTTGACCTTGACGAGGTTCCCGGAGCCGCCACCAGCAGCGCAGACGGATCAATAATCGCTTCAGCAGTACATTGTAACAGGTCGGCTCTCCCAATCAGGTCATCCAGGCGCGCTACACCCAGTCGTGCCAACCACTCGCGTACCTCCTCGGCTAACAAGGTAAGATAGCGAGTAATATGCTCCGTTCTACCCGTGAACTTGGCCCGCAGATCTTCACGCTGTGTGGCTATGCCTGTTGGACACGTGTTCAGGTGACACTGCCGCGCCATGTCGCAGCCGATAGCAACCAGGATAGCCGTGCCAAACCCAAATTCCTCCGCACCCAGCATCGCGCCAATGATGACGTCGCGGCCCGTCTTGAAACCGCCGTCCACCCTCACCTTAATCCGGTCCCGCAAACCATTGCGCAATAGCACCTGTTGCGTCTCCGCTAAACCTCGTTCCCAGGATATTCCGGCATGTTTAATCGACTGGAGCGGCGATGCACCCGTACCACCATCATGACCGCTGATCAGCACATAATCGGCGTGGGCCTTGGCAACACCTGCCGCGATGGTGCCTACCCCAGAACTCGCAACCAGCTTGACGCCTATGCGTGCCTGCGGGTTGACCTGCCGTAAGTCATAAATCAATTGTGCCAGGTCTTCGATACTGTAGATATCGTGATGCGGCGGAGGAGAAATCAAGGCTACTTGCGGCGCGGTGTGCCGCAGCCTTGCAATAAACTGCGTTACTTTGATTGGCGGCAGTTGTCCCCCCTCGCCAGGTTTCGATCCCTGCGCCATCTTGATCTCGAGTTCTTCAGCACGCACCAGGTATTCTGTCGTCACTCCAAAACGGGCCGAGGCCACCTGTTTTATCTTACTACTGACAGGGTAACCGTTCATGTCTTCATGGTACCAGTCTGGATCTTCTCCACCTTCTCCAGTATTGTTGCGCCCCCCAATGCTGTTCATCGCGGCGGCGATGGTGCGGTGCGCCTCGGAACTCAGCGCGCCGACGGACATAGCCGAAGCGACAAAACGCGCGCGTATCGCCTCCATCGATTCAACCTCTTCCAGTGAAATGGGGGTAGTTTCCGTAAAGGTAAAAAGATCGCGCAGTGCGGTTGGGGGACGCTGGTAGACCATGCTGGTGAAGCGCTGGTAGTCTTCGCTTTCACCACTCAGCGCTGCCTTCTGTAAAGTCTTGACCAGCAGCGGATTAAAGGCATGATATTCAGCATCGCGGCGGAAGCGATAACGCCCGCTGTCGCGCAATTTGTTCCTGCGTCCACTCGCTGCGCTATCCTCTTGCCTCTCCGCCGGCTGCTCAAGTCCCTGGCAGCGTTCAATCACCTGCTGGGCAACCTGCGTAAAGCCGACGCTTCCAGGGTGAGCGGAAAATCCTGTGAAACAGCGTTTCAATACAGCCTTGTCCAGGCCGGCGATTTCAAACTGTCCCGCTCCAATGATATTGCGCAGCGTCGAGATTCCCATACGCGCCATAACTTTACGTAGACCTTCTTCAACCACGTGCAGGTACAACTCCGCCGCCTGTTCTCCTGTCAGGTGTTCCAGGTGTCGCTCGCCCGCCAGTGCGCGCACGCTCGCCAGTGCCAGGTATGGCACAACAGCTTCCGCGCCATAACCAAGCAGGAGCGCTACCTGGTGAATATTCCAGGCCGCGGCGGTCTCACAGAGTAATGAGATATACGTACGCAAACCCTGCCGCACAAGCGTTTGATGGATCGCTCCAACAGCAAGAAGCATCGGCACAGGTGCAAAAGCCGGGCTGGCCGTTCGGTCACTGACTATAAGAAGTGTCGCGCCGTCAGCAACGGCCGACACTGCTTCCTTCTCCAGTCTCTCAAGGGCAGCCTCGAACCCTACCGCCCCGGCAGCTGTTTCAAAGGTGGCATTCAGCGTGCGCGTGCGGAAACCGTCGGCTTTCAAATTACCGATTATCCGTAGTTGAGACTCGTTCAGCAGCGGCGACTCAAGGTGGATCAGTTGCGCGTGTAATGCGCTCTCAGTAAGAAAGTTTTGCCGCCGGCCAAGATAGCAATCAAGCGACATTACGCCCCGTTCACGTAAAGGATCGATAGGGGGATTGGTCACCTGGGCAAAACGCTGTTGAAAGTAATCGGAGAGATCGCGTGAATGCAGGGAGAGAGCTGCGAGTGGAGTATCATCACCCATGCTCCATATTGGCTCTTTCCGCTCTGTAAGCATAGGGCGCAGCACAAATTCTACATCTTCGTGCGTGTAACCAAAGAGTTGCTGGCGAAAGAATAGCTCGGCAGGATCGAGCGAAGCTTCGACAAGAGGCGCCGACGACTGCGTAATATCTGCCAGGCGCACCAGGTATCGCTCTATCCATCGCTGGTATGGCTGTCGCTGCGCAAGCACTGTCTTAATTTCGCTATTGCGCATCAGGACGCCATGCTGCAAATCGACAGCAATCATTTCACCGGGCCCCAGCCGACCCTTCTCGACCACGTCATGCGCTTCTAAAGGTACCACTCCGGCCTCAGAGGCGAGAATGAGCAGGCCCTGCGAGGTGAGGGTATAGCGCGCTGGCCGCAATCCGTTGCGATCCAGGGCAGCGCCAACATAATGGCCATCGCTAAAAACAAGCGCAGCCGGGCCATCCCAGGGTTCGGTAATACCTGCATGAAATTCGCACCATGCCCGCTGCTCGCTGGTCAGCTCGGCATCTTGCTCCCAGGCGGGCGGTATAAGCATCTGTACGCTCTGTAACAGGTCTCGACCAGAATGCGTAAGCAACTCCAACGCGTTGTCCAGTTGGGCAGAGTCACTCCCTCCCGGCTGGATGACCGGCAGCAGATCCTTCATCCTGCTCCCCCAAAACGGTGAGAAAAATGTGCCTTCGCGTGCCTTCATCCAGTGCAGGTTGCCCCGGATTGTATTGATCTCACCATTGTGTGCCAGTTGGCGCGTGGGCTGCGCCAGCGACCAGGAAGGAAAAGTATTCGTGCTGTAACGCTGGTGAAAGATGGCAAAGGCGCTGGTATAACGAGGATCAAGCAGGTCGAGGTAGAAGTGCGGTAGCTCAGATGGAGCCAGTAGCCCTTTATGCACAATGGTTGTCCGCGACAGTGAGACGATATAACAATCTTTCATCCGCGCCTGCTCTAACCTCTGCTCAATCAGGCGTCGCGCATGATACAGCTTCCCGTCATTCTGCTGGGCGGTAAGGTGTCGTGGGCATTTCAGCACCACTTGTGCGATACTGGGGGCCGTCTCTCGCGCGCGAGATCCCAGCAGGCTATAATCGATTGGTGGATTACGCCAGCTGAGCAGCATCAATCCTACTTCATTGAGTGTCTGTTCAATAATATGACGACACTGTATATTGGAAATCGGAAAACGCTCCTGCGACGGCAAAAAAATCATGCCAACCGCCAGGTCATCGAGGTCAGCCGCCGTAATATGCCGCGCCAGCAGGTCCTCATAAAAGAGATTTTTAGGAATCTGCGTAAGTAAACCGGCGCCATCGCCTGTTTCCGCGTCAGCATCTTGCGCTCCCCTGTGCGTGAGATTCGCCAGGGCTTGCAGCGCAGTTTGTACCAGGTAATGGCTGGCATCCCCAGAAACCTGGGCAATAAAACCGGTGCCGCAGGCATCATGTTCCCAACGGGGATCATACAGGGGATACTCAGGGTCGATCTCAGAACGAACGTACATGCGTTGCCCTCCCAGTAAATACAATCTGCTCAAGAGAGAAGGCGCCTACATTGGAACCGATTTGGCTCGACGACCTGCAATGCTCGTCGAAGTCATTACTTACGCGCGTTATCCTTTGTGGGTTCGGCAATGAACAAGGGGCATAGTGCGAGGCAACACTGGATCAAGTGAGCGACAAAGCTCACAACACAAACAGCTTCATTTGTTTAACAGAGTATAGCATAGATACCCCGCGCCCAACAAGTGCCAATTTAAACTGGGGGCGGGGACATCCCAAAAAATATTCACCTTGGAACACCATGAACCAGTTGAGCAAGAACACCAAAAGCGATAATGACAAGACAGATAGCAATAATAACCAGGATCAAATACACAGCCCGGCGGTACCGCCCCCCGGGCCGTTCCTTATCAGGCCGATAAGGAACAGGCTTCACCTCGTCCAGGTTGCGCAAATCATGAGCCATCTCATCAATCGAAGTATATCTCTTGCTCGGATCGCGGCGAATAGCACGCATCACAACAGTCGCCAGCTCCGGTGACAGGTCAGGGTTAAATTTTAGAATCGAGGGAGGGTCTTGCGAAACATGCTGATTCATCACCGCGAACACGTTCTCACCTTCAAATGGCGTGTGGCCGCTCAGCATTTCATAGAGCATCATACCAACCGCGTAGATATCGGAGCCTGCCGCGCCGCGCTCGCCTCGCAACTGCTCAGGGGACATATAATCCGGCGTCCCAACCGTACCTGAAAGGCCGCGCCACGTAACACGCCGCGCCCCTTCTAACAGAGCTACACCA
>VBHS01000220.1 GCA_005881295.1 Chloroflexota bacterium | reverse complement strand
GTGCCTGGTCAAGCACATCGTCGGCCTCACCCTCGAGCCGGTTGATGTCGATCGAGCATTGGAGCAGCTTGTCCCACTGCCGCCTGTTTTCCAGCAATGGTACAGTACTGGCGATGAGGGCCGCTTGTTGATCGATGATGCGGGCTAGCCGACGGGCGTGCTCAGTTGGTTGATCGATGCGGTAGAGCCTGATCCGTCGGGTCGCCTCCTCAATGGCATCAACGAAGTCGTCGAGCCGACTGGACAGGTCAGCGATGTCCTCACGGTCAAGTGGGGTGACGAATGTGCTGTTGAGCGCTTTGAAGATCTGGTGGGTGATCTCGTCGCCCTGGCGTTCGAGGTTTCGCACCCGCAGCGCTTTGCGTTCGACATCGCTATAGTCCTCGAGTAGATCACACAGAGCCTGGGCCACCTCTGCTGCGTTTCCGGCAGCTTGATGGAAGTAGTCGAAAAATCGCTCATTCCGAGGAAGGAAGCGCGCTAATACCATGTTGGCTCTCCTCCTGGCACATCTTTTCGTGAAAACTTTTTCTTGTTCCTACGTGCCTACACGCCGTACTTCCTATCGAGGTTTCACTGTTGGCTGACTATGCTCTCCTCAGGACCTGTTTTGGTTCCAATGCTTTGAACGGGAGTACCGCTTTTTCTTACTTTTTAGTATAGAATAGAATAGGTCAATCATATTGAGCTGAAATTATTTGCGGAGGATTCTATGAACAAAACCGACGTGCTTGAAACGATCCGATCAGCACATACCAGTTTGGAGGACCTTCTCGCCCCCCTCAGTGAGAGGCAGTTCTGTACTGCTACCTTAGAGGGACAACGCTCTATTAAGGATATTCTTGCACACATTGCAGCATGGGAACGACTCTGTGCCGACTCGATTGCAGAGCTCGTGCATGGTGAACTCCCCAGCCTACCAGCAGAGGATGATGACACAAGAAACGAGCAGATTCTTCTGGAGAACAGGGACCGTTCTTTGCATGAGGTGCAGGGGGACTTCCGTGATGCCTATCAACAACTTTTGAGACAGGTTGGGGTGCTCTTCCAAACCCTCCCTGAAGAAGACTTGAACGATCCACACCGATTTCCCTGGCTAGAAGGACACTCCCTTCTGGCATTCATCGCCGGGAATTCCTACGACCACTACGGAGAACACGCCGAACAAATCCGTGCCTGGCTCCATGCTTCCAAAGGACAGGAGTAACTGCACAAGCTGTGTTGCAAAAAATCGCTGAGGAACACGCGGAAAACCATAGCTCTAGCTGAACGTATCCCATTATGTCCCATGAAACGTGCAAGTAAGAAGAGCTACATTTTTCACGGTAGAAATGATCTTCCTTCCAACCGGTGTTGGAACCTATCCTAAAACGTAGGTCAGAGAAAGTACCAGAGGAGCTATGGAGGGCTCACCATGAAGAGAGATCTGTTGAGACTAACTGCCGCCGAATTTCTCGGAACCTTTGCCCTCGTCTTTGTCGGTTGCAGCACACGAGCCATGGTGGGGGAGACGACCAACTTTGCAGGCATTCTCATCGTGCATATAGCCTTCGCCTTTACCATCGCGGCCATGATCTACACCTTGAGTCACATTTCTGCTGCTGTTTTTAATCCTGCTCTCACCCTGGGCTTTGCTGTTTCCGGGCGGTTTCCCTGGCGCTATGTGCTTCCTTATTGGCTCGCCCAGTTTGTGGGTGCGGTGGTGGCAATTGGTCTTGAATTTCTTATTCTCCCGGAGAAGGCTCTTGCGGTTCACTTTGGGGCAACCACGCCGAAGGCCGGCCTTTTCCCCGCTCTTATTGTTGAGATAGTGCTCACCTTCTTGCTGATGCTTGTGAGCATGGCTTCAACGACAGATAAGCGGTTCAAGCGAGCTGATAGCGGTTTGGCGGTCGGGTTTGTTATCCTGGTGGCCGGGCTGATGGCCAATTCCATATCCGGGGGAAGCATGAATCCAGCGCGGAGCCTGGGACCGGCACTCTTTGCTGGCGGAAGCGCCTTAGCCGACGTCTGGATTTATGTTGTGGGCCCATTTCTTGGAGCACTTCTGGCGGTGGGAGTGTACCAGGTGATACGGGGAAGTAACGACCATACCAAAGATGTGCTCGAGGAACCACCTGACGAAGAAAAGAGCACACTTGAGAGGAAGCAGGGGGATGAGAGGAGAGAGGTAGCGCCTGCTGCTACGGATTGAGTAGGTGAGCATTCAGCACACCAACAAGGGGATGTTCTGACTCTGCTTATGGTACACTGTTGATAGTTGTTTTGACAGTGAAACGACTCTCTGACAGTAAAAGGATTGGATTTCCATGCGTGCCCTTGTCTATCGGAATAACACCCTGACACTCGAAAAGAACTACCCTCGTCCCGACCTACAACCCGGCGAAGCCCTCATCCGCGTCCTCCTGGCCGGCATCTGCAACACCGACCTGGAAATCACGCGTGGCTACCTGGCTTTCGAGGGAGTGCTGGGACACGAATTTGTCGGCATCGTTGAAAACGTGCATGAAGGCCCCGGGGCATCTCGTCCAACCTACCTGATCGGTAAGCGCGTGGTTGGCGAAATTAACGCCGCCTGCCGCCGCTCAGATTGTCTCTATTGCTCGCAAAACATGCCCACCCATTGCCCCGACCGCACCACGCTGGGCATTCTCAATCGCGATGGCGCCTTCGCCGAATACCTGACCTTACCCGTCGAAAATCTCCATATTGTGCCCGACAATGTCAGTGACGAAGAAGCCGTTTTTGTTGAACCATTGGCCGCCAACTTCGAGATCTTAGAACAGGTGCATCTCAAACCCACCGATAGCGTGGTTATTCTTGGCGATGGCAAAATGGGCCAGCTGGCGGCCCAGGTCCTCCCTCTCAGCGGCTGCGAAGTCATGATGGTGGGAAAGCACGAGGAGAAGCTAGCGCTAGCAGCCAGGCATGGCGTGCGCACCTTTGTACTTGATGATCCTCAAAGCTTTAGATTAGAGAACAGGCGGCGTGTCGACCTGCTTGTCGAGTGCAGCGGATCGGCGCAAGGGCTGGAGTTGGCGCTGCGCCTGGTGAGACCAAGGGGCACCATTGTTCTGAAAAGCACCGTCGCAGCTCAGAGCACACTACATCTCGCACCCATCGTGATCGACGAGATTCGCCTGCAAGGCTCGCGCTGCGGCCCATTCGCACCAGCACTTCGAGCGTTGAGTCAACGAAGAGTTGACGTACTTCCCTTAATCAGTGCTCGCTATAGCCTGGATGAAGGGCTGGATGCTTTTGAGCAAGCAGGGAAAAAGGGCATGCTGAAGGTACTTGTGCAGGTATAGCCCTTCTCAATCCCTTAAGGGGAGGAGAAAAGGATACAGAAATGAAACAGGCTTTTGACAAGGATGACATGAGTCAGCGGCAGGACCGGCTGTTAACTACCCTGGAAGGACTGCTGGAACTGTCAGCGACCGAAGTCAAAGTGACGCTCGATCAAGCAACGTCCCTGATTGCAGAGGTACTCGCCGCCGATAAAGTGGATCTCTTCTTCCATGACCCGGCGTCCAGTACCCTCGTGGCTCTTGGGACCAGCAATACCCCGATGGGGAGGAAGCAGCACACCATCGCGCTGGATCGGCTGCCCCTTGCCAATGGTGGACGCACTGTTGAGGTCTTCCTCACCGGTACTTCTTACCTCACCCATCATGCTGACCAGGACCCTGAGGAACTCACGGGGGTGAAGGTCGGGCTGGACGTGAAGTCGGAGATCGCTGCGGCCTTCGAGGTGAAGACGCTACGCCGGGGGGTGTTGCTGGCGGTATCCAGCACTCCTGAGTTCTTCTCGGAGCAGGACCTGCATTTTCTGGAAGCGATTGCGAAATGGATGGGCATCGTGATCCACCGAACAGAACTCATCGAACGGATGAAACACGAGGCCGTGGAGCAAGGCCGACGCCTGGCCACTGAGGAGGTGGTCACAATCATGGCCCACGACCTGAGCAACTACCTTTCACCCCTTAAGGGGCGCATCGAGTTGCTGGAACGGCGGGCATGTCAGGAAGGGCGAGAGCAAGATATCCGTGATGCCAATACAGTGAAGCGCACGTTGGGCCTGCTCGAGCGGGTAATTGTCGACCTGCTGGATGTGGCACACCTGAATCAGGGCATCTTTGCCATCAATGCACAGCCCATGAATCTCATGGATCTCGTGCAGGAAGTGGTTGCGGCCTTCAGGACAGCAGAAAAGCCTATCCATTTCCACACGCCTGTGGAGGTCGTCTTCACTGCCGACCCGGACCGGCTACGTCAGTTGCTTGAGAACGTGTTGACCAATGCAGTCAAGCACGCGCCGAAGCAAACGCCGATCGTGGTAGAGGTCCACATCGAGCGACGGATGGACGGACCATGGATGATCCTCACCGTGAGCAATCAAGGACCTGGTCTCCCTCCTGAACTGCTGACCACCTTCTTCCATCCCTTCGTAGAAGGTTCACAAGCTCCAGCTCTAGGCCAGTACAACGGCGATGAGGTAGGCGATATAGGCTGCCACAAGAAGACCACCTATCACACGAGGAATCTTCCCGTACCAGACAAGAGCCAGGAGCACCAGGTGAACCACGATCATTACTGGTAAGGCGATAAAGGTCACATGGGGGTCCACTGGAATAGCGTGTATGGTGGCAGCCAGTCCAAGTGTGACGAGCAGATTGTAGGCAAAAGAGCCAAGAATACCGCCCACCAGGATATCGGATCGTTTTTTGCGTGCCGCGCTTACGCCCAGGGCAATCATCTCTGCCCCGGTTCCAAGCGAGACGATGGTTGCCCCGACGGCCCCCTGACCAATCCCAATGATCTGGGCCAGGCGAAGAGCCCCTTCCACGATGGCTGGACCTCCCAGAGCCATAGCAGCCAGACCACCAAAGGTCAGCAGGACAGGCTTCCAATGCAGACGAGGGTGCGAGTGCTTCTCCTGGTCACCATCATCATCATCGTCGTCGTCTGCTTCAGACTCTGCCATACGCTTGACCGCCTCCCGATCTGTCCGAAAGAGGAAAAGAGTGTAACCGACAAACACGACCAGGAGGAGAACCCCTGCGAGTTGGGTGACGACACCTAGAAAGAGCAGCACAACAGGGATAATCGACACAAGGGTCGCAATCAAGGCTTGTCGTCGCACGCTTCGGTCGATGACCATCGGAAAAATGAGTGCAGAAAGACCCAGGGCAACGGTTACAATGGTGACATTGGTGCCAATAACGTTTCCCACGGCAAGAGCTGGAGCGGAGCGCGCCGAAGCAATGGCTGCGGTGAGCATTTCCTCAGGTTCCAGTCCAGCCAGGAGTACCCCTAAGACGAGAGCACTGACGCCAAGAGCGCGTGCAAGATCGCCTGCGCCATCAAGAAACCAATCAGCCCCAAACACGAGCAGTACGGTTCCGATGAGAAGCAAGATCAGCGCGAGGAAGAGTGGAAGCATCATGTGTCCTTATTTTTTTCTCTTGTAATCCACCCAATACACAGTTATACTGATCTCACTTTACCAGGGAAAGAAAACAACAACAACTGGAAAATCACCTTTGTCGATGACCTCTAAATATTCGCTCGAAACGGAGTAATCATGCACGAATACGACCTGATTGCCCCTTATTATGATATCGAACACCAGCAATTCAACGAAGACCTG
>VBHS01000219.1 GCA_005881295.1 Chloroflexota bacterium | reverse complement strand
GAACACTTGCCATCGTTCCTACCGAAGCCTGCGCCCGCTGTTGATCTGTTTCTGGCATGACAAATCCCATAGTCATCATGCCGATTGGGCACTCTTTGTGATCCTCAGGGGTGGCGTAGAAAACACCCTGTTCAGCTAAACGCCAGAATGTACAGGCTGAAGGCACTCCTCTTGTCGTATGCTGAATATTTTCAGGAATGTACTCGATAAAAGCTAGCCCTATAGGTGGCTGCTTTAATTGTAACTGTTCGGTCAAACGTTGCACCAGGTCATGATACAAAATCTTGCTTCCTTCTTGCTAGTTAATCAACCATTGAGGTGGGTGGTATCTCTACTCCGGTTTATTCTATCATATGGATGCTGCAAGGCATCAAACTTTATATTTGGCCACCAGGCCTTTGACCCAGTTACTTTGTTTTGGTGTGGGGCTAAAATTGTTCTTCTGCAATCGTTTGGCCATGTCTTCGATGAATTGGCGCTCCTGTGGACTGACACGGGAGTTGTTAGGATCAAGGCTATCAAAAAGTGCTTTGAGTTTCTGTACCTGCTGGCGGAGCGCATAGAGATCTGCGGCTGGCACCACATTATGCGCCTCGGGTGTATTGGATGCTTGCCACTTGTGGTAGGCATTCATATCGCCGTTCCATGCGCCCAGCCCGGCCAGTTCATCGGCTCGCTCATTCAAATCATGGCCGGCATGCCCACGCACCCATTCAAACACAGGGGGAACTTTGCGACGGTTGAGCAACATACGATACAACGACCAGAGGTCGGGATTTGCCTTCATTTGATATGTACCCTGGGCCACTTTGATGGTATATTCACTGTCGCTATAGATTTTCAGGGGGAAATCTGGGGGAGCAATACATAATGCAGCAAGAACCGCTGCTATCTCGGCCCGGTTATTCGTGGTGGTCGCGGATTGGGGAATATGACCATAGCTTTCAATGGGCGTCGCATTTTCGTGTGCAATGTAGCCAGTAATGTCATCAGCGGCCAGCAAAATAGCGCTCCATCCAGCAGGCCCTCCTGGATTTTTGATACAGGCGCCATCGGTAAAGGCCACCACTCCTTTTGTGCCCAGTGCTGCGCGCGCTTTATCGACGTACACGTTCCGCAAAGCATCCAGGACCGAACGCCATTCTAACGACTCGTCTACCAGATTCACATTTCCTCACACCTACGTACAGGGCTAGAACACAATGCGCTTTGCCCGTATGACCCCACGCTTATTCAACTTGCCTTCAACGAAGACTTCTCCACCTTCGGGCAATTTCTGTATCACTGCTAAAGGGGCGGGTTCACCTGTACGCCTCACTATTGTAGTATTGTCGTCAATACGCAACGCAACGGGCTTAGCCTCACCTGTACTTCGCTTGGTCGTACTCCCCGCAACGATATATCTCAGTTTTTTATCTGGTACCCTGGTCACACCGGCAACGACCACCTTGCGTCCATTTTGCAAGAACGCGTCAAGGTGTTCGGGAGATTGCTGAGATTCTTGCCGCTCTCCATCACCAGGCTGATCCAGTTGATCTTTGTCTCGAGAAGTGTTTTCTGCTGATCGGCGCTGCTCTTCCTGTGCTGAGTCATGCTGCTCCTGTTTTTTCCCGGCCGAATCTTCAAACAGAGCATCATCATAGGTATATGGAATTGCAACGCGTAATGCCGAGGGCTGAGCATCGAAGCGATAATTGACCATCACTTGCTCTTTATTTTCAACCTGTTCCAGCGCTTTACGATCTGACTTGCTCAGATAATCATTGAGTTTCACCGCGCTACCATCTAATTGTAGATCAATCGTGGCTGGAACAGTGATGGTGAGGTGAGCTCCATGGAAGTATTCGCTTGTGAGGTTATCTGGTTTACGTCGCAACAAAAGAGATGCGACCTGTTGCAGGGTGGTAAGCGGATCTCCAGCTGTAATAACACAAACATCGAGAACTCCATCGTCGATATGAGCGTTAGGGGTCATCTCCACGATATCAGCGTACCGCCGAGTATTGCCAACCACCACCTGTAAAGCTTCGCCTTTCCAGAGCGCTTCACCCTTGCGGCTGCCATCGGCTATATGTATCTCAAGTGGGAATTGGTGTTGTGTAGGCAACTCTTTAGCGGCGGATAGGCCAACTGCCAGCGGGCCAATGCGATATTTGAGCGGTTTAGAGACATGGCCCATAACAGCAGCATCAAGACCCAGGCCCGCCATCAAAAGGAAGTGGTGTTTCGCTTTAGAGCTCGATTTCGCCTTTTTCTTCTGTGATTTGTTCCCTCCAGACTGACCCTGCCCGTTCTGCTTCGTCTCAGGAAAGGTAAGCGATTCCACTTCGACATGCCCGATATCAACTTTGCGGGGCTCACTATTGACGAGAGCCAGCACGGCCTTGATAGGATCTGTGGGCAGGCCGATTTCGCTAGCCCATACATTGGCTGTTCCACCGGGAATAAGGCCTACAGTGCTGTGTTGCCCCCCGGCATTCATCACCCCGTTGACAATCTGGCTTAGTGTACCATCTCCACCAAAGCCTATTACCAGTTCATAGTTTTTTTCAGCCGCTTCATTAGCCAGTTCCATGGTATGTCCGCCATACTCCTTTATGGCGATATCTGTATCCCATCCCGCGGCTGCTAATACAGTCGTGATATCCGGAAGCTTTGCAATATTTTGCCCGCCCCTTGGGTTAATTATCAAACAGGCTTTCTTTTCTCGCATAAAAAACTCCAATTTTACAATCTATGATTTCAGGCTTGTATGTCACTTATCACGAGAAAAGTAGCGGCAGAGTTTCAAGCGCTATCCCTCTTCTGGCGCTTGTTGGTTATCAGAAAGTTAAGAAAAAGAGCCCGGCGGGCGTACTCAAAAAGGCGCTCGCCAGGCTCTTGACTAAAAGTTGCTTCCTAACTTCCTATTTGCGCTGTAGAAGCGCGTTGACCGCTTCAACGATACTGTGCGCGCTTATACCCGCTTCTTCCATGAGTTGATCAGCTGTGCCAGAACCAGGCATCGATTGTACAGCCAGTTTGACGATCTGGGGCAGGGGGCCATCGCGATGCGTGAAAACTTCTAGAACGGCATCGCCAAGTCCACCTTCTGGCCAGTGATCCTCAACGACAATAAATTTGTCGCCAGCCTCAGCTGCTGCCGCCAGTAACGTTTCTTCGTCCATCGGCTTCACCGAATAGGCGTCGATCACGCGGATCGTGACCCTCTGACTCTTCAATTGATCGTAGGCCTTCAGTGCTTCGTGGAGCGTAATCCCGGCGGCAACCACTGTCAGTCGATCATTCTCCGACTGGCGCACAACTTTGCTGCCACCAATCGTGAACTCTTCATCAGGGCTATAGAGCACCGGCGTCTTTTCGCGCGTGGTTCGCATGTAGACGACCCCGTTGTGCTCAGCCATCAATGCCACCAGTTGTGCCGTCTGATTGGGATCGCTTGGATAGACCACGGTGCTGCCATAGACCGCACGCATCATGGACAGGTCCTCGAGCGCCATCTGTGAGGGACCATCCTCACCAATAGAGACACCTGCGTGAGAGCCGCACAGGCGAATATTGGCGCGAGAGATAGCCGCCATACGAATGAAATCATAGGCGCGTGTGAAGAATGCAGCGAACGTCGAGGCAAAAGGAATCTTATGGCGGACACTCATCCCTACAGCTGCCGATACCAATTGTTGCTCGGCAATGAACTGCTCGAAGAAGCGATCAGGGAAGGCCTTGGCAAATTCTTCGGCATAGGTTGAGTTGCTCACTTCACCATCCAACGCAACAACATCGGGGTTAGCTGCTCCGAGCGCCTTTAACGCATCTCCATAGGCTTTACGAGTGGCAGCTGCATCTTTCTCGCCATAGCGTGGTAATTCCACCGCTTTTTTAGCGGCTTCCTGGGGCAGTTGACCCTGTGCAGGTTTCTGTACGGGAAAGGTCATGCTGCGCACGGGGTGAAGTTCGTTAAGCGCCTGCTCTTCCTGTTCTTCACTGAGAGCTTTACCATGCCACCCTTCCTTATTCTCCAGAAATGAGACTCCTTTACCTTTTATGGTTTTAGCGATAATGAGGGTTGGAGAACCTTGCGTTTGCAGGGCTTGTGAGTAAGCCTGGTTGATTTGATCGTAGTTGTGTCCATCGATGACAATCGCGTTCCATCCAAAAGCTTTCGCGCGCGCCTCATAGACAGCGGTATTCCATCCCCACATGGTTTGTCCGCGCTGACCGAGCCGGTTACAATCGAGTATGCCCACGAGGTTGTCCAGCTTATAATACGAGGCATGATCGAAAGCCTCCCAGATGGACCCTTCCGCCATCTCGCTATCCCCAAGCAAAACCCAGATATGATAGGGCAGCTTGTCCAGGTATTTGCCAGCGAGCGCAATGCCGACACCTATTGGTAGCCCCTGCCCAAGGGAACCGGTCGCGACGTCTACCCATGGAAGAACGGGAGTTGGGTGCCCTTCGAGGCGACTGCCAAATTTCCTCAATGTCATCAATTCTTCGTCGCTAATAGCGCCCGCCGCTTTGAACATTGAGTACAGTAAGGGTGATGCGTGGCCCTTTGAAAAGATGAGGTGATCATTGTTCGGGTTGCCAGGATTGTCAAAGTCGTAATGCAAGTAGCTTGACATTAAGACTGCCATCAAGTCTGCCGCCGACATAGATGAGGTGGGATGGCCTGAACCTGCAGTAGTCGTTGAACGTATGCTGTCCACACGCAATTGTTGCGCCAGGTTAGTCCATTGCTGAACTCTGGTATTTGTTTCGGTTGTTGCCATAGTTACTCCTAAAATTCGTTGTAGAGCCTGAAGTAATGTGTTCTCCATCGGGTACTCTATTATTGTAGAATCCATATTCCTTTACGACAAGGTGATGCTTACCAAAAAGAGGGCAATTTCTATAAATCAGCTTACAATACAATATCCTCCCTATACGTCTATACTAAATGAGACCTGGTATGACATTATGATACTTTATTCACGTATGCCTTATCATTTCTGGTAATAGAATGGATTTGTCATGGAATTGATCGTCTTTATTGGGCTACAGGGCTCCGGCAAGAGCACGTTTTATCACACCTATTTTGCGGCAACGCATGACCATATCAGTAAGGATTTATTGGGGAACAATAAAAATCCCAATAGACGGCAGTTACAGCTTATCGAAAGTGCGCTCCAGGCCAAACATTCTGTAGTTGTCGATAACACGAATCCGACATTTGAAGTACGAAAATTGCTGATTGAACTGGGGCATCTCTATGGAGCTACAATCACCGGGTATTACTTTGAGCCAAACCTGAAACAGTCTCTAGAGCGAAACAAACAACGATCAGGAAAGGCAAAAGTGCCGGATGTAGCGATTTACGCCACAAACAAAAAAATTGAACCCCCTACGTATGCCGAAGGATTCGATAAGATCTACCTTGTTCGCACACCAGCTAACGCTCTTTTTGAGATCAATGAGTGGTCAGGCAATACGCTTATGCCACCACAATCACAGCCTTCAAAGCATCTCCAGGTTTCGCCACCAATTGAAACGCCTGGGCCGCATCCTGCAAAGCAAAACGATGCGTAATCACCTGCTCGGCCCGTATGCGCCCATCTCGCAATAAGTCCAGCGCAAGGCGTGTCTCATATGGCCCGGCAGAATAACTTGTGCGCAACGTAATCTCTTGAAAAAAGAGATGGTGAGGAGTAATAGCCAGTACCTCCGAGGGCGGTGAGGGCGCGAAAAGCAAGACCGTCCCTCCTGGACCTGCAAGTTCTACTCCCTGTTTCATCGCGCCGATGCTCGAAGGGGTAACGATTACGATATCCGGCCTGCGACCACTGTTGACCGCAAACACCTGCTCTAATAGACTCTGTTCTTGTGGGTCGAGCACGTAATCTATGCCGACTTCCAGCGCTCGCTGGCGACGATAGGGAATAGGATCTACGATGATGACAGAGATAGCACCGCGTTGTTGAGCCAATTGGGCCAGCATCAAGCCATTGCTCCCGGCTCCAAGTACGAGCACGCTGTCCCCTGGCTGAATCGCAGCCCGATTAATGCCGCGCACACAACAGGCCAGCGGTTCAATGAGTGTCGCAGCTTCGAACGTTACATCACCGGGCAAAGGTAGGACATCAAGCTGAACGTTGGCAGCAGGAACACGTATAAACTCTGCCAGTCCACCTGGATACAGGCGCGTGGAGCGAAACGTGGCACATTGCGAAAATGAGCCCCGCTGACAGAAATGGCAGACCATACAGGGTACATGATGATGCACGAATACAGGCTGTCCAACCATAAACCCCTGTACACCTTCGCCCACCGCGGCAATCACTCCCACCGGTTCATGACCGGGGTACACTGGCGCGCGTGGCTTCATGTACCATTCCATCACGTCACTGGCACATAGACCGCAG
>VBHS01000218.1 GCA_005881295.1 Chloroflexota bacterium | reverse complement strand
CATGAGACGAGGGGCAGGAAGATGCCGCTGAGGGAAACAACAATGGCATTCCGGCTCTGGCGCAGCATCAAGTGGGTATCCAGGCGCGTTCCCAGCGAGAACATATAGAGAACGAGGCCGATCTCGCCCAGGGTTTGCAATGTCGGCAGGGCGCTGGCAGGAAATAAGAAGGTCTTGAAACCAGGGAAGAATGCTCCCAGCAGCGAAGGCCCCAGGGCAAGCCCCGCCAGGATTTCACCGATGACCCATTGTTGACCAATGCGTACACTGAGATAGCCAAATACTTGTACGACGATCAAGATAACGATGAGTTGGAGTAGTATTTGTCCTGTAAGCATAGTATCTCCTCATTTCACCAGGCTCCGTCTTCAGCCAGGTATTGCTCTACCTGAAGTATACAATACAGTGGCTGTGGCTAAAGCGCCGTGAAGAGCAGCACTGCATTGTTATGATGTTTTTCACTGGCGTTAGCCGTGAATATGACCCGGATGGTTTGCTACCTACACGGTGATATAATACATAACCGGATAGGAAACGCTCTTACACACATTTCGAAATGAAAGGCAGATAACAAAGATGTCCGTAAACATACCACCTCTGACACAACGCCCTGCCTGGAAGGCGCTCGAGGAACACTATCAGAAGATACAAACCCTTCATCTCCGAACGCTCTTTGCCGAGGACCCCAGGCGGGGAGAGCGCTTCGCGACGGAAGCCGTTGGCATTTATTTTGACTATTCCAAGAACCGCATTACCGAGGAGACGATGCGCCTGCTGCTGCAGCTGGCAGAGTCTTCGGGGCTGCAAGAGCGCATCGAGGCCATGTTCAGGGGCGAGAAGATCAACGTGACAGAGCAACGTGCGGTGCTGCACGTGGCCCTGCGCGCCCCAAAGGACGAGACCATTGTTGATGGTGAGAACGTGGTGCCCCAGGTTCACGCGGTGCTGGACAAGATGGCCAACTTCTCCAACCAGGTACGCAGCGGCGAGTGGAAGGGGTACACTGGGAAACGCATTCGCAATATTGTGAATATCGGGATCGGTGGGTCGGACCTCGGCCCTCGCATGGCCTACGAGGCGCTGAAATATTATAGTGATCGCGGCCTGACCTTGCGTTTCGTCTCCAATGTCGACGGCAACGAGTTCGTGGAGTACACCCGCGATCTCGACCCGGCAGAGACACTCTTTATCGTTTCTTCCAAGACCTTCACGACCCAGGAGACGCTGCTCAATGCACACTCGGCTCGCGCATGGTGTGTCGGGGCGCTGGGAAGCGAGCAGGCGGTAGCGAAACACTTTGTCGCGGTCTCCACAAACACCGAAGAGGTAGAGAAGTTCGGCATCGATACAAAGAACATGTTCGAATTCTGGGACTGGGTTGGTGGCCGCTACTCCTACGACTCGGCCATTGGTCTCTCCTTGATGATCGCTATAGGTCCCGAGCGCTTCCGCGAGATGCTCGCAGGATTTCACGAGGTGGATGTGCACTTCCGCACAACGCCTTTTGAACGCAACCTTCCGGTACTGCTGGGGTTAATAGGTATCTGGTACAACAACTTCTTCGGCGCCCAGACCGTGGCGGTCCTGCCCTATGATCATTACTTCGGGTTCCTGACCTCCTATCTCCAGCAGCTGGATATGGAGAGCAATGGGAAACATGTCGACCTGGAGGGCCGGCAGGTAGACTATCAGACGGGGCCTATCATCTGGGGGCAGCCTGGAACGAATGGCCAGCACGCGTTCTACCAGCTTATCCACCAGGGGACCAAGCTGATCCCGTGCGATTTTATTGGCTTCTATCAACCCTTGAACAAGCTGAAACCGCACCACGATCTGCTGATGGCGAACTTCATCGCGCAGACTGAGGCCCTGGCCTTCGGCAAGACGGCCGAGGAGGTTGCAGCCGATGGAGTACCAGCCTTCCAGGTTCCGCACAGGACTTTCGAGGGCAATCGCCCGACGAACACCATTCTAATGGAGCGATTGACACCGGAGACGCTGGGCAAGCTGATCGCACTCTATGAGCACAAGGTCTTCGTTCAAGGTACGATCTGGCATATCAATTCGTTCGACCAGTGGGGCGTCGAACTGGGAAAGGTACTGGCCAACCGCATCATTCCTGAACTTGAGAGTACAGAGGAACCCAGGCTCGCGCATGATAGTTCAACCAATACACTGATCAGGCGCTACCGGCAGTTGAGGGGAGAGCCATCGTAGGATGAAGCTGAGATTCCCAAATACATGTGCTCGTCTATACATTCAGCCTTAGTGACCCAAAAGGGTGAGTGAAAAGGTAGAGTGTATCTCTTCTGCTGCTAGAACACGTGTATGAGATTATAAAGGCTGGCGTGCTTACGTCAAATAACGACGCTGCACGTGCAACGGATGTAAAATTTTTGGTTTTACGATGAAAGGAATGAAAGATGGCCGAAGCGTATTGTGTGAAGTGTAAACAGAAGAGAGAAATGAAGGACGCGAAAGAGGTGACCATGAAAAATGGCAGACATGCCATGAAGGGCACCTGCTCGGTCTGTGGCACCACTGTGCAAAGCTTTCTAAGCGAAAAGAAGGCGTAGAGGTGCTCTTCCATTTTCCCTGGGTCCGGCAAGAAGTATGTTAAGACTTCTTGCCGGACCCGCAGGATGATTACTTTGCGCTGGACATGGTGCAACTATCAACTGTTAGTACTCGTGGGTGTTGCCAAACTCCAGGGTATCCACTCAGGTACCCTGGTTAGTTTTACCTTTCACAACTTATTGACTATGTAGCAAGGTATTGATGTTGTCCCATCTGTATCCAACTTGCTCGAGCAGTATTCCCTCATCCTCGTGCGGGTCCGCCAGGACAAGACGACCACCGAGAGCTTGATAAAAATGGCGTGCCGGACCGTTGATGGTCAATACTTTAATCAGCAAAGAAGATATGCCGTGCTGTGTCAGCCATTCAGCAATTGTCTCGACGAGACGACGCCCAACACCAAGGCGGTGAAAAGACGCAAAAGGATGAACATCGATGAAAAATATGACACCGACTGAATATCGTCATTTTCTGTTGGACCGACCCCGCACGGGCAAATTGGCAACTGTTCGCAGTGATGGGCGCCCTCATGTTGTGCCCGTCTGGTTTGACATGGATGGCGAGACCATTGTTTTTACCACGTGGCACCAGACGGTCAAGGCGGCCAATATGCGGCGCGACCCACGTGTCTGTATGTGTGTCGATGACGACACTCCCCCGTTCGACTTTGTGCAAATTGAGGGCACCGCCGAGTTGATCAATGACGCAGAAGCCCGGGCGCATTGGGCGAGGCAAATCGCGGGTAGGTACATGGGGAGTGACCTGGCAGAGACCTATGGGAAGCGTAACAGTGTTGAGGGTGAGTTGATAGTGCGCGTTACCCCTACACACATCCTTGCGCAAAAAGCGATTGCCGATTAGAGAAATACATGGAGTATGCTCCAAAATAGGAGAAGGCTGGCGCCCTACCTGCGCCAGCCTTTTTAACTGTCCAAGGGACTTCTCCTTTTACTTGAGCTGACTTCGCTACAGTTGTGACTACTCGTTCAACGGTTCCGGCAGTGCAAAGACGGCTCAACGTGGCCTCACGTTTCTCCCAGGAAGCTCACGCTCCTCTATGGAGTTTTTTCTTTGTCTTTGTAGATCCGCCTTCAAGTCTCCCTTTCTACTCATTTGAAGTCTTCCCTGACATTTCCCTGAGAAGTTTCCCTCTCATGCTATTATTGTAAGACCCTCGTGTCACTCTTCTATCTCAGCAAGCGTCCCTTTTATCACATTGCCCTCACAACATCAACATCCTCAGTTGGTATGCCCTTCATCGTCTCGCGCATCAAGAACTTGATCACGTCGTCTATGTTGCCAGTTTCCCGGTAGATCGCAATCTGTTGATCCGCCCCTGTCCCATGCTGATCTTCAAGCACCGCACGCAGGTAGTTGATTTCAGTGCGACTGCCAAGATCGTCAACCACATCATCAACGAAATCCAGCAGCTCGCTTATGGACTCGCGCATGCCGAGTCGACGTACCTGCGCATAATCGATCACCTCGGCATCCAGGCCGAACCGCATGGCGTGCCACTTGTTCTCCTCTATAAAGTGATTCGACAACAGGGGAGTCCACAGACCCACGTTATTGAGCCGGGTCAATTTCGCAACGAGAGCCTGGCAGAGGGCGACAATCGCCATAGTATTGTCAATCGACCCAGGCATATCGAAGACACGGAACTCAACAGTATTGAAAAAGGGATGTGGGCGTATATCCCACCAGATTTTTTTGCCATTATCGATACTGCCGGATTTGATGAGGGCCTGCACATAGGCGTCAAAATCCCTCCACGCGGGGAAGATCTCTGGTATCCCACTGCGCGGGAAGGGTTTCCACACCACAGTGCGATAGGATTTGAGGCCGGTAAAACGCCCGGCCCAAAATGGTGAGTTGGAAGAGAGGGCCAACAAATGAGGAAGCCACGTGCGCAGCTGGTTCATTAATGTTACAGCCTTATCCTGATTCTCGACGCCGATATGCACATGCAGCCCATAGATCAAGATAGCGCGAGCGACATCCTGGTATTCATCTTCCAGCTCTTCATACCGCTCATGAGGTGTCCTCAACTGGTCCTGCCACAATGCAGTGGGATGAGTACCAGCGCTAATGAGGGCCAGTCCTTTCTCTCCCACCAGTCTTGCGAGCCGGGCTCGCGCAGCTTGCATTTCCTTGCGAGCTGTGGGGATATCCGGCAGTATCTCGGAAATCAGCTCTATCGTTGGCTGAAGCATTTCCGCCTTGATCTGCTCGCCAAAGGTAGCTTGCCCATGCTCTAAAATGTTTTGGATCCCAGGTCCATGACTCAGCTGACCCGTTTGACGGTCTACTAGCTGAAACTCCTCTTCAATTCCGATGGTAAATGGTGATGTCATGGCTCACCTCCCTTGCAGGTAATTACACACGTATCACACGTTTTTATTCCTTTTCGCAGTGTGTAATATTTTCCTCAATAGAAAGTCACATCTTTAAACTACACGATCACAAAGCACTCACAGTACACAAGTGCTACAGCACTACATCTTGCTAGCAGAGTATGTTATAATGCACACAATGGAAACGGCTGTTCGGCCAGAAAGGCGGACTATAGCATGCCAACGCAGGAAGAGAGACTAGCTACGTTAGAGCAATCACAAGCGAATTTTGGCGACTCGATTAACGATCTTAACCATCATGTGACAATATTAATCGGCATTATACAGAAGCAGGAATGGGATATCAGGGAGATTAAAAACAGTCTTCGCGCTATCGATGGTCGTTTGGAGTCCTTCGATAGTCGTTTGGGATCCTTCGATAGTCGTTTGAGTTCCTTCGATGGTCGTTTGGGTTCTTTCGATAGTCGTTTGAGTTCCCTCGATGGTCGTTTGAGTTCCTTTGAACAGAGCGTAAATAGCCGCTTTGAAACGCAGGATAAGAAACTCGATCAGATTATGGGCTTACTCACAACGTTAACGACAAAATCAGACCAGCAAACATAATGGCTTCTCAGATAAAACAAAACGCCTGGATACTAGCAGTTCAGGCGTTTTATAGTGGTCGGCTTTCTCAAAGATAAGCTTCCTGCAGCGATTGCTTCTCAGGTGGATAATGTGATGAGTGGTCAGGGCGCACAACCACATCTTCTTTGTAAGCGCAGAAGTTATGCAAGTCTCATCAGCAGCGACCAACCGTTATGCTCTCGTCACCCGTGTATTCTTCGACTGTAACTTCTCTCATCAGGGTATCGGCGACGGTGCGCACGAACTCATCGCCGCAGGATTGGCAGAAGTATTGACCTTCGTTATGATCTTTATCGCCTTGCACTGTGAGCCGCAAGCTCGCGGCTTTACTACACCATTGGCAGATGCTTCCATAAGGGGCAACACCAACTGTGACAGGTCTGCGAATAACATAGTTTAATATGAACATGATCTATTCTCCCCTTCTGTACTGATTAAGAAACCTCCATGCTTATAGGGAACTATCGCAAAGCTCTTGAGGCTCTTCTTGTTCTCTCATGGTTCCAAGCATAATCCCTCTGCATCACAACGCTCTCACAGTGACCCAGGATTACTCTCACGAACGGGTAACAGATCGATTATTATATGGAAAGAGTTGTGCCTGTCAACGCCAGGCACAACCCTTTCTACGTATAGGAAATGATGGTCTACTCCTGTGGTCGATAGGGCCCGCTAATCTGCTCGAAGCGTGGGCGATAACGG
>VBHS01000217.1 GCA_005881295.1 Chloroflexota bacterium | reverse complement strand
GTGCTCGCTGGGGCGGTTGGAAGATTACGCGCTATGATCCTACGGGAAAAGTAGAGCGAGAGATCCAATTGCCAGTACAATGTCCTACCAGTTGTGCGTTTGGCGGCGCGAACTTAGATGAACTTTATATTACCTCTGCCTGGAATGAATTGACTGTTGAACAGAAGAAAAACCAACCTTACGCCGGCGACCTCTTCCGGGTAAAAACAGATACGAAGGGACTAGTAAGTCCAAAGTTTGCTGGATAAAGGCTGGCTGATAGGAGACGCAGTTGAGCTAAAATGCATAGTCATCACCTTGTCCTTCTTCTGGCACGGCAATGGCACCTCCAGTATTCGTGTTCGTAAGAGGCTGCTCTGATCTTTCATCCTCATGAGTTAACCAATATAAGGTATCTCGATGATTTTCATAGAGCCAGGTCAGTAAGGCATAGGCTTCATCATACGGTAACGCCACACGTAAACCGGGCCCATAGAGGGTGAGCGTACCTTGCTCATCCAGTTCCGCGGTGTGTCTCCCTAAAATACATTCACTCATCTTCAGTACCTCCTTCCAGGCTGCTTGCTGAGAGGTTGACGCTTACGGTGCACTGGCTTATCGCGAGACTCTTTCAAGCCTCGCTCAAGAGATATCGTGTATCCACCACCAAGTATACGATTAACCGAGCCAAAGGGTTGCCACAGACTAGGAGTTTTGGATGATGTGGTAGCTCTGGAAGCACGTACTGAGGGATTGATGCGGGGTTGCAGTTGGCGGTACTTTCGATTTCACGATCAAATTTGCAAAACGCATCTCATCCCCAGTGAAGCCAGAGGAGAGCATTATACATTTGTGTCTGCCATATGCTCCAGGAGTGATAACCATTCTGTATATCGAGATGATACGGTACATGCAGTCGGTCGAGCTCATGCGTAAATTGCTTCGTGTCGGTAAAGTATGGTTCATCTTTGGTTGCCGCTCCAAGGTACATGTGAAGCTTCCAGGCTAGCTTACGACTGGGAAAAACGTCGGCGGGACTGTTTTGCTGGATATAGGCGGCGTTATTTCCCCAAATGCTCCCTTCAGCATGGTAGTACCCACCAAGCGAGATGACGGTCCCAAAGATCTCGGGGTGATGCACTGCGATATTCAAGGCTCCAAAACCACCCATAGAAAGACCTCCGATACCTCGGGAGGATGGTTGAGCAAGCGTACGATACTTTTGATCCACATACTTGACAAGGTCACTGGCAACATAGGTCTCTATTAGCTGCTGTTGATCGTAGCTATTTCCCCATTCGCTTGTTGCTCCAGAGCGTCCGTTTCCATCAGGGAGAATCAAGATGAGTTCAGGAATCTTGCCCAGAGCTATCAAGGTATCGGCTGACTGATCAGCCTTGCCCGCAGTGAACCAATCGTGATCTGCGCCTGGTGAACCATGCAGGAGATAGAGCGTCGGATAGCGTTTGGCCTGTCCTTGTGGTGTGTTATAAGAGGGTGGGAGATAGACCAAAAAGGATTTCTGTTGTCCACCGAGTGCTGCGCTGGTCACACTCTCATGAACGATCGTCCCATGAGCCGGTATGGGCACATCTTGTCTATTTTTTTGCCTCTGGTGAGTGTTTTGGTGAGTAACCTGGCGAATATTCGGCGCTAAGTGCAAAGCCACATCGGGAGAAAAAATGAACAGATCGCTAGAGCCGCTCGCAGTCACCAGGAGACCAAGGATCATTATGGCTCCCAGCCAGGAGCCGACGATATCTAAGGTTGTCCTTGCGCGATCGGAGTGATTGTGCCTTGTCACTCCTTTGTACGCCGGGGTTGCATCTGCGCGCGTATTAATGAAACGTTGCCAAAGAAACTGCGCGAATCGGTAAAGTGGATCCCAGAGCACCTCAGCAAGTGCTACGCCGACTGCGGCTCCAATAAAGGCACATAATAATGCGAGAGATACCATGACAAATGACGTATGGACCAATGCAGCGCTATTCAAAGGTTCCAGGTTCCCGCCGGGGTCACGGGTGGGCTGTAACTCAAGCTGGATAAAACTCGCGAGGTACGCAAACCAGAAGATGATGCCTGCTCCCAGGAGCGCACCCAGCTTTCTCCGTCCCAGCGCAGCACCGAGCAGTGCTGTTCCGGCTGTCATGACGAGAGCGGCGATCAGTTGCGCACGTAGGGGATCAAGGCCTATCGCGATGATTGTAGAGGTCAGACCGCCAATCACGCCATCGCTGAAGAGCAAAAAGCCACTGAAAAGTGCGATGAATAGGGAAATTGTACCCATGAGCCAATTTTCCTTCACACGGCATGAAACTCCGATTCCGGCCAAACCCAGTGCTACGAGCGGCCCCTCGTTCAACCAAAGCTCTACAAGAGGGGGATGCTTTCCCCACAGAAATAATGCGTAGCCGATGAGCAATAAGCTTATGACTCGTATGTACCAGCGTAGCACGAATACGGCAAGAGCCATAAAGCGGGTCTTGTGCCCGCTCATGGCCGTTTTGCTTACAGGAGCTTGAGAGATCGTCATAGAATATTCCTTCCTACAGCGACAATGCCCCGGTAACTGGAGTTCGTGCCGCACCAGCCAGGTCTTCGCTCCTTGTTTGGGCTCTTTGGCGGTTCGCCCACCAATCTCTCAGCGATGTGCACAGTACCGAAAGACACGAAGCATCCTGCTGGTGGGCAGCGTAAAGTGCCCAGCCAATTTGGGGAAGTGTCAGTTTATGGGAGTAGACGAGGTATCGACTCTCCCATATTGGCTGGAACTTTTTCTTAAACTTGAAAAGCGATTGACTTGAACTCAGATTGCCAAAGCGGTGGGTCAGGAAATCAATGCTGTTATTCAGAAATGTTTCATCATCATTATTGACATTGCTCATCGGAGCAAGCCCGAGGCTGACCATATCCGCACCACAGCTCTTGAGGTATTCAATGGAGCGGGCAAGCAAGAGTTCCATCGTGCCAGGAGCGAATTGTTCAGCACGACGCATGAGGTCAAGCCCCCAGCCATTACGACCATAAATTGGCACAAAGGTCACAAAGGCATGAACTCGATTGGTATTATCAACCGCCAGTGCGCTCAACTGCTTCTCATCTCCCCGCACGTCAAAGTGGCCCATACTGAAACCCATCTCCGTACCGCCCTTGTGCGCGAGCCAGGTGCGCGAGATCATTTGCATCTGGAAGAGTTGCTCGGCATTTTCTATCTGCCCATGGTAGAAAACGACGCGCAACCCATCCTTTTCTGCCCGTTTGGCACTTGAGCGCACATTTGCCATTGCTCCACCTCTGAGTGTGAATGTGCGTGCATCAATGACTGCGTCTTCACCAATTTTCAGTAAGTGAAAACCGACGCTGCGATACCGGTCAACCAGGTCTTCGCGTGCCTGCCAAAAAACGAGTGTCCAATCCTGCTGGTGACAAAACTCCACGAACTGCTTGATGATGGGAAGTATCTCTTCCTCTGGCCCGATAGGATCACCTGCCACCACGGCCACATTCTTCTTCAGGACATAGCTGATAACCGCCTTCCCTGTTGTTGAGAAGAAGTATGATTTATCTTCCCCAAGGGCAAAGTAGGAGATGGAGTTTCTCCCATAGCCGCTCGTGAGCCCGCTTACGGCTTGCCGCTCCTTCTCGTTAGCCAGGAGCGCTACGGCTACAGGGTGCAAGATTTGCACCATGCCATAGACCACGGCGCTCATACAGAGCATTGGCAACGCTCGTTCAAAAAACAATGCCTGCGTACCAGCTTCCATATGCAGATGGGCGTTCGTGAGAAGCCGGAGAAGCACTCCATCGATGCCAAAGCGATCAACGAGCGGTCGAAATTGGGTATACAATGCGAGAAAACCACCAAAGGTGTAAAACGTGACAACACCCAGCCCCATGATGAAAGCGAGGTAGCCTCGCCGGATCGATGGCGGATCGCTGCGCGCCTGGAAGTAGCGGAAGAAGACAACGAGCAGTGTTGCGAGTACGAATACCATGGCAGTTGCAAGTACTGAGCCATCCCGCATGACATGCAGAAGAGCGGACATGAGCAAGAGCAGAACTGTAAGGCGCCAGGCGTGACGCTTTCCACGCAGCAATCCATAGGAGAGCATTACCAAAAAGAAGCCTACGACAACCACCATTGGATGCACTTTGAGATGGATAGCTAGCGGCCATGTTACAAGCAGGATATCCCAGTTGAGCCTGGGAATGATGACTGAAGCCATGTCTGCCAGTCCTACCAATCCGGTGGCAAATCCTATAATAAAACGTATGAGATTACGCAACCGATCAGAATATAATGCTACCAGGTATATTGTTTTCATTTTCATAATCTTTTCTTAGTATCAAAATTGCATCATCATAATAAAGACGCCACAGATTATTTTATTCGTTCATTTATTTATTTAGCTCTAGAAGTCAATCGACCGGGGAAGGCGTATCTGGAGATGAATAAGCTCTGTTTGGGTGAAGATGGAAGAGGCTCAGTATGTCGCAATGCGGGCAATCAAACGGTTTGGGAGGGCAGAAGAGATCGCGAATGCTGTCGCCTGGCTCTGCTCGGATGAGGCCTCCTTTATTCGACTGCAATGCTGATGCAGTAATCTGCTCACACGTAGTCCAGGTAGCGCGTGCGCATCAGTTGTAGGACGTCGTCGCACGGCATATCCCAAAGTGCCTGGTTGAAAATCTCAACCTCAATGGGACCTGTGTAGCCTGCGGCCTCAACCGCATACCGCAGGCGCCGCAGCTCAATGACCCCATCCCCCATCATTCCTCGCCCCATCAACAGGTCCGGCGTTGGCACGAGCCAGTCGCTGACGTGAAAGCCAAGAATACGCCCGGCCGCCTCGACGATCCGGGTGTAGATATCCGGGTCCCACCAGACATGATAGGCGTCGATCACGACCCCGACGTGATTGTGATCAAGCCGGTGAACAAGTCGGTTCGCTTCAGCGAGTGTGACAATCACGGAGCGCTCGGCTGCATACATCGGATGTAGCGGTTCAATACCCAGCTTCACTCCACGCTCGGCTGCATACGGGATGAGCTGGGCAATTGCCTCCTCCACATATGCCCGTGCTGCTCCGATGTCGCGATCCGCCGCAGGTCCACACACCAGCACCAGGACATCCGTGCCGAGCTCGGCAGCCTCGTCAAGAGCACGGCGATTGTCATCGAGACGGGCCTGCCGTTCTGCTGCTGTGGCGGCAGAGAACCAGCCCCCACGACATAGACTGGAGATGTGCAGGCCGGCGTCGCGTACCATGCGCGCACTCTCGCGCAGCCCGATCTCTGCCACCTTATCGCGCCACAATCCAATGAAAGGAATGCCGGTACGCGCGCAGCCGTCGACC
>VBHS01000216.1 GCA_005881295.1 Chloroflexota bacterium | reverse complement strand
CCAACGCCTTCGTCATCGGCTTTGCTCGCCGCTTTGCTACTTATAAGCGTGCAACTCTGATCTTCCGAGATCCTGAGCGGCTCGCTCGTATCCTGAACCATGCTGATCGGCCTGTCCAGATTGTCTTTGCAGGCAAAGCCCACCCTGCCGACGAAGCGGGGAAAGCCCTGATCGAGCAGGTTTACCGCTTCTCGCGCAGCGATCAGTTCCGAGGAAAAGTTGTATTCCTGGAAAATTACGATATCGAGATGGCCCGGTACCTGGTCTCAGGCACGGACCTCTGGCTCAACAACCCGGTACGTCCACACGAGGCCAGCGGCACCAGCGGGCAGAAAGCCGCCCTCAACGGACAGCCCAATTGCAGCATCCTTGATGGCTGGTGGGCCGAAGGCTACAACGGAAAAAATGGCTGGGCCATCGGAGAAGAGCGCGAATATCACGATCCAGAAGCACAGGCTGAGGCTGATAGTCTTTCCCTCTATCGAGTGCTAGAAGAGCAGATTATACCAGCCTACTATGATCGTGGCCCTGATGGTCTCCCCCATCGTTGGATCGCTACGATGAAGGAGGCCATCCGCACGTGCGCTCCTGCCTTCAGCATGCGCCGTATGGTAAAGGAATACACGACTCGCTTCTACGTTCCTGACATCCGAGCTGGCATCGAAATGGAGGAGAGTCGATACGAAAAGGCACGCGTTCTGGCCAGGTGGAAAGAACGTGTCCGGCAGAACTGGCCGAAGCTAGAACTCTTTATAGAGGGGCGTCGTGAGGGACAACTGAGCCTTGGTGAAGGTCTTGACGTCACCGCCTGGGTTCGCACTGATGGCCTGCACAAGGAGGACCTGGCCGTTGAACTGGTTTATGGAGAAGCACGCGACGACCTGATTCTGCCCGATCAAACTATACCAATGAACTACATCAAGAAAGAATCAGATGGCTCCATGCGCTATGCTGTTCACCTGCGACCCTCTGAGACCGGCAGCGTGGGCTATGGTGTGCGCGTCCTGCCCACCCATCCTGCCCTTCCCAGGAAATATGATATGGGATTGGTACGGTGGGCATAGGATTTTTGTGGTTTATGTCGCAAAAACTCGCCCTGGAATACAACGCACGAGTATCGTCAAGATCTTTCTCGACGTAGACAACAGGCACAAGGGGAGGAAGCCAGCCAAGGAGCCAGCACAGGGAGGTGATCCAGCTTCTTCTCCTAGACTTCGACGAGACCCAGCGGCAGGAGGTCCCCTCAGGACTTGAGGAGAACCCCTTCTTCCTGTGCAAGCATTTGGGCGTTCATCTCTTTGAGCAAGGCGCGCATTTGCGGCAACGATTCTCTCGTAAGATTCAGCCCGGGAAACATATCAAGCATCGGCAGGATTTCGGGATCCACAAGATGTTTGGTCGTCATTCTCATCTCCTCGTTCATGAGCTTGGAACAGGCTCACCTCTCCGCTAGATAAATACGCTTTTCCTCGGTTGAGGTAATTATCGAACGTCACTTGGATTGGCTGGTCAAAGCCAACTGAGAAACAGGTATTCTCAGCTTCGACCCTGGGTTCAGTACTGGTAAAATGATGCTCAAGCATGTACTTGAGACAGTCACTGATCCACTCGACGTGCTGTTCGATGGAGACGGTCATATTGCAAAGATTCATTGGCTGTTTTGACGCTGTTGTCTTCAGCACCCCTATTACGAGTTCCTGGCCTCCACCGAACGAAACCACGGAGCAAATGGAGCAAAATTGAAATAGGAACTAAGAGTAACCATAATCTGTGTTCTATAGAAAGTCAAGGGTTTGTCACCATTCTTCCAGGGCTGTTGCAAAGTCAGTTAGCTATTAAGGCGTCTAAGGAAGCGAGTGCTTTATCGAGATGATAGGCGAAATCGCGTCTGGCGTGAGCCATATTCGTTTCTCCGAGTCTGGCAAAGAGTCCAACAACGATGTTGTTATGGAGAACCATCTCGCATGAAACTTGATTTTTATTCACACATTGGTTACTCTTAACTCAATGTAGAGCCCTATTCTATCTTGAGCTTCGTCTTTCTGGAAGAACAACCGCAGAGGAGAACACTATGACAGTGACGCAAAAAAATCCATCCGTCTCCTCCACCGACCAGGGAGAACCCCGGTGGAGTTACACCAGCGCCACCAGCGATACCCCGCTCCTGGGTCTCACGATTGGCGACATGTTTGATCAAACCGTCGAGAAATATCCCGATCAACCCGCTCTTATTTCCCGCCAGCAAAACATCCGCCTGACCTACCGTGAACTCCAGGCGCAGGTCAACCAGTGTGCCAAAGGATTGTTGCAGCTGGGTTTCCAGAAGGGCCAGCGCGTCGGCATCTGGGCGCCCAACCGTGCCGAATGGTGCATTACCCAGTTCGCCACCAGCAAGATAGGCGTGATTCTCGTCAACATTAACCCATCATACCGGCTGCACGAGTTGGAATATGCCCTCAAGCAGTCCGGCTGTAGCGGTCTCGTCCTTGCCCCCGAGTTCAAGACCTCCAACTACACCGAGATGGTCAACACCCTGGCACCAGAGCTGGACGAGTGCGAGGCAGGGAAATTGCAGGCGGCCAGGCTACCCGATTTGACAACGGTCATTCGCCTTGGCTCAGAGAAGCTGCCCGGCATGTTCAGCTGGGACGAGGTTATGGCAGTGGGCACCTCGGTCAGCGACGAACAACTTGCGGCACAGCAGCTCGAGCAAGAGTTTGACGACCCCATCAACATCCAGTATACCAGCGGCACCACGGGCTTCCCCAAAGGCGCTACGCTCAGCCACCACAACATCCTGAACAATGGCTATTTCACAGCTCGCCTGCAAAACTTCACCCACGAGGATAAGCTCTGTATTCCTGTTCCTCTCTATCACTGTTTCGGCATGGTCATGGGTAATCTAGGCTGCATCACTCATGGGGCTGCCATGATCTATCCCGCAGAGGGCTTCGATCCGCTCAGCGTTCTGCAGGCCGTACAGGAAGAAAAATGTACAGCCCTCTACGGCGTCCCTACCATGTTTATCGCCGAGCTCGACCATCCTGATTTCAACAAATTCGACCTGAGTAGCCTGCGCACGGGTGTCATGGCCGGGTCACCTTGTCCCATTGAGGTGATGAAAAAGGTCATTTCGCTCATGGGCATGCATGACGTCGAAATCTGTTACGGTATGACCGAAACCAGCCCTGTATCAACGCAGACCCGTTCCGACTCACCCCTGGAGAAGCGCGTGGGTACCGTCGGCGTCATTCACCCGCACCTTGAGATTAAAATTGTTGATCCCGCTGGCGACCACATCGTCCCCCTTGGTAAGCCAGGTGAGCTTTGCACGCGTGGCTATAGCGTCATGCTCGGTTACTGGAATAATCCCGAGGCAACGGCCACTGCCATTGATGCTGCTCGCTGGATGCATACCGGTGACCTTGCCACTATGGATGAAGAGGGCTACATCAACATCGTCGGTCGTATCAAGGATATGGTCATTCGTGGCGGCGAAAACGTCTATCCCCGAGAGATCGAGGAGTTCCTCTATACCCATCCCAAGATCAGCGATGTGCAAGTCATCGGTGTACCTGATCCCAAATACGGTGAAGAGATCATGGCCTGGGTCAAGCTCAAACCCGGCGAGCAGGCCACCAAAGAGGAGATAATAGCATACTGCGAAGGGAAGATCGCTCATTACAAAATACCGCGTTACATTAAGTTCGTCGATGCCTTCCCTATGACGGTCACTGGCAAAATCATGAAGTTCCAGATGCGCGAGCAATCCACTAAAGAACTCGGCCTGGAAAGCGCAGCCTCCATCCAGACTGCCTGAAAAAAATTAGAGTGTGTCTTATCACGGAAGGACCTGTCCGCAGAGAAGTTACGGGCAGGTCCTTCCGTGATAAGACACACTGCATGAACATGGCCGCATCTCAAATAAGTGTGCTATAATATATCTGAGTTGAGAGGTAGGAATTGAAAACGCTATTTCGAACTTGCCAGACACAACAAGAGCAATAAAAATACCATATTTGAAATGTATTCCCGACTTGAGAGGTAATAACACATGGCGGAAACAATAACTGCCGATATGATAATTCACGACGTTGTCACCAGGCACCCGGCAACGGTCAAAGTCTTCCATGGGCACGGCCTCCCCTGCACGGCCTGTGCCGTTGGTTCGCGCGAAAGTATCGCGGGCGGCGCTCGCACCCACCGCTTCGCACCAGAAAAACTTGACATTCTGGTCAAAGACCTGAACGCGGCCGCTAACGGGCAACCAACTTCGGTGGCTCCCAAAAAAGCACCCGTCGGGCGCGGTGTTCCTCTACAGATGTCCACCGCCAGCCCTGATCGCAAGATCAAGCAGGTCATCGCCGTTATGAGTGGCAAAGGTGGCGTGGGCAAGTCGCTTGTTACAGGCTTGCTGGCCGTTTCGCTGCGTCGCCAGGGAATGAGAGTTGGTATTCTCGATGGTGATATCACCGGGCCCAGCATCGCCCGCATGTTTGGTACCAGGGGTCAGCCCAACAAATCTGTCAGTGGTGGCATCGATCCTTTAAGCAGCAGGGGCGGCATCAAGGTTATGTCGATGAACATGTTCCTGGAAAACGAAAGCGACCCTGTGGTCTGGCGAGGGCCAATGATCTCCAGTGCTCTAAAGCAATTTTATAGCGATGTCGATTGGGGCGAGCTCGACTACCTCCTGGTGGACCTCCCTCCCGGCACGTCTGACGCACCCATGACGGTTATGCAGTCGCTTCCCGTGGATGGCATCATTATTGTCTCTTCACCACAGATGTTGGCGACCATGGTGGTCATGAAGTGTATCAATATGGTCCGTCAACTCAAGGGCATCATCGTTGGCGTCGTCGAGAACATGGCCTACTTTCAGACACCTGAAGGCGAACGCTACGAGATATTCGGCCCCAGCAATGGCACTGAACTGGTCAATATGACTGGGGCTCCTCTACTGGCGCAGCTTCCTATCGATCCCGCCCTCACCACCCTCTGCGATGCTGGTCGGGTCGAAGAATATCATGCTGAAGCATACGATCTGCTCGCCGAAAATTTCATCAACACCCTCAAAATAAAGCGCTAATAGCAGCGACAAAAGCCTCGAGAGGGCGATCCCACGTGGGATCGCCCTCTCGAGGCTTTATTCCTCATGCGCTCTTTGCAAACGAACCTAGCACCTTGCAAAATGTAGTATAGCCAGCCAGGTTGGCCAGTGCGCTGCGCACATGTGGGTCATCGCGGTGTCCTTCGAAATCCAGGTAGAAGACATATTCCCACACACGCTGGCGCGATGGACGCGATTCTAGTTTGAGCAGGTTAATCTTTTTCGCCGCCAGTACGCCCAGGCAGTTATACAGTGAGCCGGGTTGATGGGCAGTCGCCATCACCAGCATCGTCTTGGCGGCTCCTTCACGTCGTGGCGCTGGTTCCCTACCAAGCGCGATAAAACGCGTGTAGTTATCCTTGATAGTCTGGATGCCATCGGCCAGCGTCTCCAACTGGTAGAGTTCCGCTGCTCCCCTGCCAGCGACGGCTGCCACACCCATCAAATTCTCTTCGCGGATCATCTTGGCGCTGCCCGCCGTATCATAGGTAGCCACAACCTCTACACCGAGTTCACGTAGAAACAGGTCGCTCTGGGCCAGCGCCTGTGGATGTGAAATAACTCGTTTGATGTCACTGAGCTGCTGCCCTGGCAGGCAGAGCAGGCAGTGATCGACAGGATGGCTGATCTCACCAATGACGAAGAGGTCGTGCTGGCGCAGCAAATCGTAAACGTCGTTAATGCTGCCTGCCTGTGAATTTTCTACCGGTACCAGGCCGTACTCAACTTCTCCGGCGGCAACTGCTCGGAAGACTTCGCTAAAACTACGACAGGGAAACGGCTCGGCTTGCTTCCCAAAATATCTTCTGACCGCTTCGTCGCTAAAGGCTCCTCGTTCACCTTGAAATGCGACTACAACGGGTTGTTGTATGGCATTCTCTACATGCTCAACGTGCTGGTCTGTTGACGACTCTATCATGAAAGGGTGTCTCCTCGCGTCTATATCTTCGGCAGTGCTCTGTTTTAACCTGTCCGATTGTGCCAGTTTATGCGAGTCTTGTCAAGACAAGAAAAACGAAT
>VBHS01000215.1 GCA_005881295.1 Chloroflexota bacterium | reverse complement strand
ACATTGCCTGGTTTGTCAAGGATACAAAGCAAAAAAAACTAGTGGTCTTATTCTCCACCCATAAGAAGAGGGTAGCCAGGTGCAACAAAAAAAACAGTAGTCTTATTCTCTCCAATAAAAAAGGGTAGCCATTTGATAGCTACCCTGGTATGCTTAAAGGGAACGTTTTTTTTGCTGTTACTTTCTCGATGGTTGATCTTCTGGCAGGTGCAATATCCGTTTGAGGTCTGCAATCATACGGGAGATAGTCGTGTAGGTGTCATCTGTTAATGGTTGTCTCTATCACCACTGGCATCTTTACTACATATGGAGCAGTTTTAAACTGGGGTGGCCCGCTGGGAATCTGGACCTGGCCTATTGTCATCGTCGGCCAATTATTAGTGGCTTTGATCTTTGCCGCACTGGCATCGCGTATGCCACTTGCGGGTTATTCCTATCAATGGATGTCGCGCTTAGCCAATCCTAAAATAGGTTGGCTCATCGGTTGGGTCTCCTTCATCTTCTTGATCGTCGATGTTGTGGCAGTTGATTATGCTGTGGCCGCTACAGTATTGCCCAGCCTTTTCAATTATGCGGAGACAAACCAGAATGCCTGGCTTGTTACAGGCATCGTTATCATCATTCAGATGATGCTCATCATCTTTTCTACCTTATGGTCGACCCGCATTAATAGTGCTGCCGTTGGTACGGAAATAATCGGCATCGTAGGACTTACCCTCCTGTTAGTAATTGTTGGGGCCGCCCGCTCGTTACTGAACGTAAATCACCTCTTTAGTACAGGTGTTGTGCCCTCAGCAGGTTATTTTAACCTGGGGACACTTACATCTACTGGCCCGTTTATGCTCTCTTTCTTACTTGGCGCTTTTACAATTGTAGGTTTTGAGGCAGCCGCAAATCTTGCTGAGGAGACTAAAGAGGCCCATAGTGTTGTTCCGTTCGCTATGTGGTCTTCCGTTGTTTTGAGTGGCGTTGTTGGTTTTGCCTTCCTCATAGCACTCAATTTGGCGTCTGGAGATATCAAGGCTCTCTCCGCTTCATCAACTCCCGTTGCTAATATTGTTACGCAGACACTTGGTATCGTCGTGGGTGATATCTTCCTGGTATTGGTCACGTTCTCGATCTTTGCTTGTGGATTAGTTATATTCATTACGGCTACTCGTCTCGTTTGGGCGATGTCACGAGATGAGCGTTTCCCAGGGTATCAATTGTTCAGGCAAGTAAATGTACGCACACGAACGCCACTAGCCGCAACCCTGTTTGCAGGTCTCCTCATTGAGGTGGTACTGGCTGTCTTTGCCGGATTAGGTATCTTCGCTAACCAGACCAGTCCTCTTAATTACCTGTTTAGTGCGGCAACCTTGCTGCCTGCGATTATCTATCTGGCGACAGTCATCCTTTACGCCAGCGCACGCCATAAACTTCCTCCAGCACGGGGGTTCAGCCTCGGCGCGTTTGAGGTACCAATTATAATATTGGCGCTCGTGTGGTTATTATTCGAGCTAGCCATATTCCGTGATACATTATTGTTTGCAGAACCCTGGATCTATTCTCTCATCATGTTCGGTCTCGGCCTGATCTACTTCGTGTGGTTACTCGTGACACGCCCCTATGTGTTGAGTACACCGCCACAAGAAGGAGGGGAGCCAGGTACAGTTGGAACGCGAGGATAAGGTCTGCTCTTTGCAACATTGCCCAGGGAGAAAGGGATGGTGAAAAAGAATTGGGCGATCACTTTGGTTGTTGTTCTTATTCTTTTGGCAACTCTAGCAACAATCGCAAGCCTGGTTTATAAAAATGCAAAGACCATACCTCAAGTCAGTTGTAATGGACAACAGGCTAGTTTTACTGTACTGGCATCTCCTACAACCGGTGCATGCCAGAGACGGCTACTCGTCTTTTCGAAAACAGCAGGATTTCGCCATGCCTCCATCAAGGATGGAAAAATAGCGCTCCAAAAGCTTGCTTCTGAACATAACTTTGCGATTGATTTTTCGGAAGATTCAACTGTCTTTACCGATGCAAATCTAGCGCACTACGACGCCGTTGTTTTCCTGCTTACCACCGGCGCGATATTCGATAACAATCAGAAAGCTGCGTTTGAGCGCTATATTCGTGGCGGTGGTGGGTATGTAGGTGTTCATTCAGCCAGCGATACCGAGTATGATTGGCCCTGGTATGGCGGCCTTTTAGGTTCATTCATGGACCGCATTCATAAGCACTCAAGAGTTACGCAGGCTACCCTTCACGTCACGGATAGAACCCAACCGTCTACCAACATGCTGCCACCACTCTGGATACGTACCGATGAATGGTACAACTTTGCTTCAAATCCTCGTGGAAAGGTCCATGTACTGATAACTATAGATGAAAGTACGTACAAAGGAGGCACAATGGGCGTTGACCATCCCATTGCCTGGTATCATGCGTACGATGGTGGGCGTGCCTGGTATACCGCCATGGGTCATACCTCAGAGAGCTATTACGAACCTCTATTTCTAGCTCACCTGTGGGGAGGTATCACCTATGCGATTGGAACTGGGCGGAAACAAACATGAATATCTCCTCAAATTCATCATATGCAGCTTCAGTAAACAATTGAAATAGGGGCTATGTCGTCAAGACATCGTGCTTTTCATGCGGCCTCAGCAAGAGGTGCTTCACGTTCATGACGATACTCATGACGCTTACATGACGTTTCCTTGTTACAATCACACCTGAGAGAACGATGTGCAGTCGGTTGTGTCAGGAGCCATGAGACGCCAGGTGGATGTTTGAACCTCAGCTCCAGTTGGGGGATAAAAGGCGGCGCTGACTCATTATAGAATGAAAGCTATTCTTTTTCTAGATGGGAGAAACAAGAGAGAAGCGATATGAAAAGTTCCCGAACTCCCTCTTTTCGTGGTTGGAGCAAGCTCCTTTTCTGTGTTTCGGCGATAGCGATCCTGTATGCCTTTCTACCAGCTTCCATACCTGTTGCGCGAGCTGCTATTGCGCATTGCCAGTTTGACGATACGTCAGGGTTCCTTCACGGCTTCCATGGTAAGCTGGAGGATGCATCAGGGTGCGAGGTACGCCTGATAGGCGTCAACTGGTTTGGCTTTGAGACGCGTACCTTCTCCCCCCATGGCCTCTGGGCTCGTAACTGGCAGGAGATGCTGGACCAGATCGCACAGGCTGGTTTCAACACCCTTCGCCTGCCCTTCAGCAACCAGCTCTTCGATCCCTCGAGCAAACCGCAGGGCATCGACTACAAGCTCAATCCTGACCTGAAGGGACTCAGCGGTCTGGCGCTTTTGGATCGGATCATTGAGGGTGCAGGAAGCGATGGTCTGAAGGTCATTCTCGACCGTCATGATACCTCTGCCGATACTCGGCCCGCGTTATGGTACACCGACCAGGTCCCCCAGGCACGCTGGCTCCAGGACTGGGTCACGCTGGCTCAGCACTATCGAGGCAATGCGACGGTGATCGGAGCAGACCTGGCCAGTGAGGTCCACGGACCGGCAACCTGGGGCAATGGCGATCTTCGTACGGACTGGCGGCTGGCTGCCGAGGAGGCAGGCAACGCCATCCTGGCGAACAATCCAGATTGGCTGATTATCGTCGAGGGCATCGAGCAATATCATGGCGACCCCTACTGGTGGGGTGGAAACCTGGAAGGAGCCAGGCGGTTTCCAGTGCGCCTGTCGCGACCCGACAAGCTGGTGTATTCTGCCCACGACTACGGACCCGGGGTCTATCAGCAGTCGTGGTTCCAGGTCTCCAAACCTTCTGTCCTTACGCACACCCTTCCGGCAATCTGGCAGAAACACTGGGCCTACCTGCAAAAGGATGGCATTGCACCGGTGCTGCTGGGGGAGTTCGGAGGCCGTTCTGTGGGGCAGGATAGAGAGGGTGTCTGGCAGAACACACTGTTGGGCTTTCTGAACGCGAACGATATCGGCTATACCTACTGGGCCTGGAATGCCGACTCGGGAGATACCGGCGGCATTTTGCGAGACGATTGGTCCACGCTCAATCAGAGCAAGCTCCACCTGTTGTTCTCGTGAATGGTCATGCTGGATCAGCCGGAACCTGGCGTTAGGGAGCCCTTCTCCTCCCTTTATGATGATGTTTAAAGCGTTTTCATGGCGCTTCCTCCTCATAATCGCTGTCAGAGAACTATTATCAAGGGGGGTTTTAAGGTAGTAAGAACACGATGAGAATGTTACACATAAAAGATTCACGCATCACCAGAGTACTGCTCGTGGTTGTTCTGGCGACCGTCTTTCTGCTTGCTTCCATTACTGCAATTTGGCACGCCTCAATACAATGCCAGTCCAGGACCTCTGTAGGTTTCCTCCATAGCTTCGGTAGTGAGCTGGTGGATGCAGCAGGCTGCGACGTTCACCTGACGGGTGTCAACTGGTTTGGGTTTGAGACGAACTCCTTTGCCCCTCACGGCCTGGAAACCCGCAACTGGCAGGATATGCTCAATCAGATCAAACAAACGGGGTTCGATACCATTCGCCTGCCCTTCAGCAATCAGCTCTTCAACCTATCGAGCAAACCGCAAGGGATCAACTACCGGCTGAACCCTGACCTCAAGGGGCTCCAGGGCCTGGCACTCATGGATCGGATTGTCCAGGGAGCTCGGGACCTTGGCTTGAAGATCATCCTTGACCGCCACGACACTGCCGCCGATTTCCAGCCCGAGTTGTGGTACACGGACAAGGTGACCGAGGCGCGCTGGATCCATGATTGGCTTATACTAGCTCGGCACTACCGTGGCAACGATACGGTGATTGGGGCAGATCTGGCCAATGAGCCACGCGGCCCGGCAACCTGGGGCGATGGCAATCCTCGCACGGACTGGCGGCTGGCTGCTGAGCGGGCAGGCAACGCCATCCTGGCAGTCAATCCGGATTGGCTGATTATCGTTGAGGGAATCGAGCAGTACCATGGCGACTACTACTGGTGGGGGGGCAACCTGGAGGGAGCCGGGCAGTTCCCCGTGAAGCTGGCGAAGCCAGACAAGCTGGTATATTCAGCACATGACTACGGGCCTGAAATATACAAGCAGTCGTGGTTCCGGGCACCGAACTACCCGCACAACCTGCCGAGCGTCTGGCAGCAGCACTGGGCTTACCTGCAAATGGAGAACATTGCCCCGGTGCTGCTGGGGGAGTTCGGGGGGCGTTCGGTAGGCACGGACCCTGCTGGAGTGTGGCAGCGCAGCCTGGTGGTTTTCCTGCAGAAGCAGGGCATCAGCTACACCTACTGGGCATGGAACCCCGACTCAGGGGATACTGGCGGCATCCTCCAGGACAACTGGACGACAGTCAACCAGAGCAAGCTCCATATCTTGAGCACCCATCGCCGGCCGTTGCCGGGTCAACAGCATTCTAGCCCAGAAGGTCACTCAAAGAATGTTGATGCTTTCCCGAACCTTTATCGCTGGCCTCGGTCAAAGTGAATGGCATGCACCCCGTTGCATGCCGGGGCAAAGACAACATTACCTATCGCTGCCTACACTTCCTCAGGCAAGTCAGGCAAGACGGAGGGCTTGTCCTCCAGTAATCTGGAAGACATCGCACACCATTACCAGTCCTTGACAAATTACGCACATAGATGTAAAATGCATATAGATACTTATTCACTATAATCAGCATGCGAAGGCGCAATGACATGAGTGGCTCTGGTGCCAAAGGGGAGCATGCGAAGTCGGTTCCTCTTTTGAAGAGTATCCATGACAAACGGCAAGAATACGCTGAAAACAAGCATGACCACATGTCTGAAACCTATCGTCGCCTGGAGTTTGTTCGTTGGCTTGTGACGACCGGGAAGCTAACCGAGCAGATAGCATAAGCAAGCAACATTCCCTACCTATAGCTGAAGTCATCTCAGGATGTTCAAGCACAAAGTTGATCATGACTTGTCCGCCCAGCGAACATCCAAGCAAAGCTGCGCGTTCAACTTGGAGGTGGTCCAATAGTTGGAAGAGGTCATAACGCCGAGTTCTTGGCCCTGCAGCTGGATCCGATTTCCCGTACCCTCGCATGTCAAAGCGAATGACCCTATACTTCTGCTAAAAGCATCCCACTGTGCATCCCACATCCTGCTATCTACGAAACCTGCATGGCCTAAGACGAGTATATCTCCATCGCCTGCCATTTCATAATAGAGCTCCCCATCATCGAGATCAACGTATCCCGTCATTGTCTTTGTCATACTGAACTTTCTGCTCGCTAGTTGTTTATCAGTTATTCATATTTATGACGATGCTTATGGCGCTTTCGTGACGCTTCCTCTTCATACTAGCACCAGAGAGACGGAATTATCGGACATGGTGAGATCGAGCCGTCCTGTCGATCTCACCCTTGTTCAGTTGTTAAGAAGCGCAAGGTAACCATATCCTCCATTGAAGAGATACATAGCACAGAAACGGAATAATGTTATGATCAAACACATCCACACCCTCGCTGACTACCTTCTCCAGGAAGAACAAACAGCAACAGACGCATCAGGCAGCTTTTTTCTCCTGCTCACCAGGATCGAAGTTGCTGCAAAGAGGATTGCAGACAAGGTAAGGGCGGTTGGGCTTGTTGATCTTCTCGGAAAAACAGGCACGATCAATACGTTTGGGGAAGAAGTACAAAAACTCGATGAGTTCGCAAATCAGCTCCTGGTAGATACCCTGCTTACTAGCGGTGCAGTGTATGCCGTGGTGTCTGAAGAAATGGAGCATCCAGTCTTCGCGCCACCATCCCACGCAGGGGAGTACCTCGTCTACATTGATCCTATTGATGGATCGTCAAACATAGATACCAACTGCCCGATTGGAACCATCTTTTCTGTTTACCATAAAGATGGTGGATTCCTTCAGCAGGGCAACAGGCAAGTGGCCAGCGGCTACGTGATGTATGGATCAAGTGTGATGCTTGTCTATACCTCAGGCCATGGCGTCCAGGGATTTACTCTTGAGCCTGCCAGTGCTTCTTTTGTTTACTCTCATCGCAACATCACTCTCCCCGCGAAAGGAAACATTTATTCGATCAATGAAGCATATGAGACGCTCTACGATGAGAGGACAAGAGCGTACCTTGCTCACCTCAGATCATTAGCAAATCATACAGCCCGCTACGTTGGCTCGCTGGTTGCAGACGCGCATAGAACATTGCTCAAAGGTGGCATTTTTCTCTACCCGCCAAATCGGAAACAGCCTGAAGGAAAGCTACGCCTGATGCTCGAAGTAAACCCCTACGCCTTGCTCATTGAACAAGCGGGCGGGAAGGCCATGAGCGGTAACGGCAAGAGTCCACTGACCATTACGCCAAAGACGGTGCATGACCGCACATCACTTGTGATGGGAAGCAAGGAAAATGTGAATCTCTTCGCTGATTTTCTCAGCGCATAACTAAAACGTTTCTTGAGGGCTTTTCCTGACCCTCAAGTTCAGAGAGGGGGAGGTTGATACATGGCTGGTCACAAAGAAGATACACGCACATATCAACCCATCAATTCTTACGGAGTCATTGGTGATTGCCGTTCTGTCGTGCTAGTAGCCCCAGATGGATCGGTGGACTGGGGCTGCCTCCCGGACTTTGATAGTCCAGCCATCTTCTGCCGGTTGTTAGATGCTGAGCGCGGTGGGTACTTTCAGATTGCTCCCACCGACGGTACTATTCCAGGGTCGCAACGCTACCTACGCGGTAGTAACGTGCTGCAGACGAAATTCTCCAGTATCGCTGGCGAGGTGGTGCTGACGGATTTCATGCCCGTGGAGACATTGAGCGCCTGGCTGGATCAGGATGTACATTCCAATACCTGGATGTGTGAGGATGACTCCTTCCATGGTCTCGTCCGGGCAGTCGAATGCACCCGTGGTGAAATGCAGGTCACGTTGACCCTCAAAGTCAGCCCCGATTATGCCGCCTCGCCAAGTGCTGTCTCGCTTGTCCCGCGGAACAGGGGCGCGGTCATCTCTGGTGGGCAGCAGCACGTTGGGCTCTCGATCATCGGCGCCTATCGCGTCTCCGCGTTCTCCCTGAGCGTCTCGCACGAGGACGATGAGATGCACCCCACGCTCATCGCACAGATGACCCTGCGCGAAGGGGAGCGCCTGCTGGTTGCGCTGGGGATGGAAAACAGCGCTGCAGCGGCGCGCCAACTGGTGGAACGTACATTGCCACAGCGCAACTTCGATGCGGAACTGGCGCATACCCTGTACTGCTGGCGCAGCTGGTTGAACCAGTCCACCTACAATGGTCCCTATATTGAAGAGGTCCAGCGCAGTGCGCTCACGCTCAAGATGCTGACCTACGCTCCCACCGGAGCCATCGTCGCTGCCCCAACGACGTCTCTACCAGAGCACCTGGGTGGGATACGCAACTGGGACTATCGCTACACCTGGCTGCGTGATGCCTCCTTTACGCTCTATGCACTGGGCGTGCTTGGTTTTACGGAGGAGGCTCGTGCATTCATCGACTGGCTGCATCGTCTCTCGCCGTCCAAAAGCGAAGACCTGCAGATCATGTATGGCATTCGTGGGGAGCTCGAACTGGTGGAGCAGGAACTTCCGAGCCTCAGCGGCTACCAGCAATCGCATCCGGTCCTCATCGGCAACCGCGCGGTGAATCAGAAGCAACTCGACGTGTTTGGCGAAGTGCTGGACTTGATCCACTTCTATCGGCGTCAGGACGGCTTCGAACGCTACGGTGAAAAGCTAGAGGTGGAGGGATCACTGTGGGCCGTGATGCGCTCACTGGTCGAGCATGTATGCGCTCACTGGCAGGAGAGCGATCGCGGCATCTGGGAGGTGCGCGGGGAGCCCCGGCACTTTGTCTATTCCAAAGCTATGTGCTGGGTCGCGCTGGATCGCGGCATCGAAGCGGCTGAACAACTGGACCTGGAGGCCGATCTCCCCCGCTGGCGTCTGGTGCGCGAGCAGATCCGCGCCGACATCCTGTCGCACGGCTATAACCCGACCCTCGGGGCGTTCACCCAGGCCTATGACGAGCGCGTGTTGGACGCCTCGACCCTCATGCTGCCACTGGTCGGCTTCATAGCAGCAGATGATCCCCGCATGCGCTCAACGGTTGAGCGCATCATCGAGCAACTAACGGACGAACAGGGTTTCGTCTACCGCTACCGCTCGGATGATGGGCTCGCTGGTTCAGAGGGCATCTTTACAATGTGTACCTTCTGGCTGGTGGATAACCTGGCAATGCTGGGGCGAGTCGACGAGTCTCGCTCGCTCTTCGAGCGTGTGTTGACCTATGCCGGACGCCTGGGTCTGTTTTCCGAGGAGATCGACTCAGGTACCAACAGTGCGCTGGGGAACTACCCGCAAGCCTTCACGCATGTTGCACTCATCAACAGTGCACTGAACCTGCAAAAAGCTGAGAGGCGCTTTGTCCAGCGTGAGCATCAAACCGATCCAGTGATGGCTGCTATCCAATTACAAAACCTTACAACCAGGAAACTCCTGGCGTAGAAGAAAGAGCGTTCCAATGAACATTTTCATTATTGTTCTCCAGATCATGCTCGGATCGGTTTTCTTACTGTCTGGTTTTCTTGCCGTCAGGCGGCATAAAACTGATTGGATTGAGATTCCCTTTTCACACAGCCTCTTCAGTAGAAAGGACATGACGATGATGAATACACACTTCGATTCACAAAAACAAGGCGAAATGGCAGCAGATACAGAGACGTTCGCGACCGATCTGGTGAAACTCGCTGGATATGGCTTTACCTCCGAGGAAATCGTTTCACTGCTCTGGCTCCGGCAGTGGTACCAGGCGGGAGGTAGTGACCGCGTTGAGCTGGTGCGCCATTGGGAGTTCCTCAAACTCCTGGTTCTCAATGACAAATTGGATGTGTAAGAAGGACGATAAGAAAAGGTGAGGAGCAGATTGAGATCGCTTGAGAAGCGCAAATGAAGACGACTATCGAAAAACTTGATCAGCCTAAGATAGACCGCTCTTCTGCTACGTATCGTAACCTCCAGCCATTTGTCATCCTCCTGGCTATGGAGTGCGCACTCTTCTTTCTAGCTGCCATTCTCCCTTTGCGAGGTCTAGGCACCTCTTCAAGTGATGCGCTCCTCACGCAATTGGGTCTCTGGCCTCTGTTCCCCACCTTTCTTCTTTTCCCTCATTCAGCTGTTTCTCCTGTATTGCCAGGCTTGCATGGCCCTTTTCTGTACACGTCCACAATAAGTGGTAAGGATACTGCACTGCTCTTTTGCGCTTTCCTGAGCATTTTTCTACTCTATCTGTTGGCCTTGCGGATTCTTCCTCGCTCTATCGGTAAACGCTATCTACTTCTTTCAACGCTGCTCCTGGCAATAACCTGTTGCCTCGTTCCGGTTGTCACCTCGTCTGACATATTTTCCTATATCGCCTACGCGCGTATAGGGGTGATTTATCATCTCAATCCATTAACTACGCTGCCAACGGCGATTCGCAACGATCCTATCTTTGCCCACCTCTATTGGATCGGTCAACCATCAGCGTATGGACCAACATGGACTCTGCTTACCTGCCTCATACAATGGCTTGCGGTCACTCTTGGCTTGAAAGGCCTTCTATCGATGGTGCTGGGGCTGCGTCTCCTGGGTTTGACTATGCACCTTGGCTCTACTGCGTTGATCTGGTCAACGAGTGGACACCTGCAGCGCTATTACGATTTTCTTTCAGCAGAAAAACGTCTACGAGCAACGCTGGCTTTTGCCTGGAATCCTCTTCTCCTCTTTGAGGCTTGTGTCAATGCTCACAACGATACGACCCTGCTGTTCTTCATCTTACTTGGCATCTGGTTCCTTGTGCGTAATCTACGGCCTGGATATCCTTTGCGGTTATCACTTGGGGAACTGCTGCTTGCCTCTGCTCTGTTTGCACTGGCAACGTGCCTGAAATTGAATGCACTTGTACTTGCACCTGGCTTGCTCCTCTTCCTCTGGATACAGCGTCAAAAAATGCTGCACGTTCTCGCTGCTGCCATGACGTATCTGGGCCTGATCATGCTGCTCTATGCACCGTTCTGGCAACACGGTGCCATATTCGGTGTTGTGAAGGTCAATCCTGAAGCCTCGCGCAATATCAACTCACCAGCTGACTTCCTGACTCACCTTTATAATGGCCTTGCGGCACATTTTGGTGCTCGCATAGCTGCCCCCATCGGTTCACCGGCCGAGCACCTGTTTCATACTGCAAGTCTGGCTCTTTTTCTTATCCTCTCTATCCTGCTCTGCTGGAGGACAGCCCACAATCCAAAATTCATTAGCACGTTTCCCCGTCTCATTCGTTGGATGGCCATAGCCTGGTTATGCTACTGTTTAACTGGTGCATCCTGGTACTGGCCGTGGTATATTACAACCTTCTTTGGCTTCTCTGCTCTCATCGAAGCCACAAGCGATAGTCAGCAAGCCTTTTCTCACTTGTTAGCCGGGCCTCCAGTTACGCGTTTGCTTGCTTTTAGCATGCTGAGTTTCTATTGTTTCTCTACATCAGCCTTTTCGCACACTCCTCTTTCCATGCTGCCTGGTTTCCACTGGGCAAATTTCTCTGGCCTGTGGATATGGACTGTACCTCTACTTGTAGCTAGCACATTGGGGCTGAAGAGAATCTATTGTGCACTCTCCAGATCATGGAGCCTCAGATGACTCGTTAGCGTAGGGCTTTGGACGCCTCGACGCCGTCTCTGCTATACCAGGTATTGCTTCACAAAAGATCTTCCCGCTCATGACGGTGTTCATGGCGTTTTAATGACGTACCTGCGTCATACTAGAACTACAAAGGTTGATGTGCAGCCAGTAGTGGAAGGAGCCGTGAGGTACCCACCTCAACAGGTGCGTTTCTCGCTTCATCGTGTGATAGGGGAGGGGACGTCTCCCGGTGGGTCTGGGCGGCAGCAAACTGACGAGATGAGCAAGGAACATTTTCATTCCCCGTTTATGACGATGCTCATGACGTTTTCATGACGTCCCCTTGTCATACTAGAACTACAGAGGTTGATGTGCAGCGGTCAGTGCAGGGAGTCATGGGACACCCATTACATAAGTGGACTCACATGGAGCACGTCGGACCGGTGTAGGATGGACTCAGAGCGACAACAAGCAAATGAAAAGATGGTCTTGCACTCGCAGCTCACGGGTTCCAGGTGGACAGACAGCGTCGTCACCCATCTGGACCCCGGGCGGGGGAATCACGAGAAAGGTCGAATCATGGTAAAATACACTTCTTCTCCAGAACGTTCGCAGAACCGCTCCCGGTTGACGATCATGCAGATGCTGCGCTTCCCGATTGT
>VBHS01000214.1 GCA_005881295.1 Chloroflexota bacterium | reverse complement strand
CCATTTTTCCCGACGAGCGCAACGGTGTGGAGATCACCAATGATCCCATAATCTTCGATCGGCAAATAGGTTCTCACACCGGGGATACTTTGCTTTTGCTCAGCAGTTGTTACCATATGGTTGTCCTTTCGTGTGGCGCTTCACAAATTCAGTGGCAAAGAGAGCCCTGAACCACATTCAGCAGTGGACATGTTGAAAGCGCTCACTATCCTGTCTCCCAGTGTACTTGTCCATAGGCGCAATGACATCCTCAAAACACACTATTTTTGGATGTCAAGGAAACAGTCAGGAACGTGGCAGAGTGGATTGGATAGCGTGTTTACACCAGTACTAAACTCCAAACGCCTCTCTTACCTTACTCGATATCAGGAAACAAGCCAGAACGAAAAAGGTAATGATCAAGCTGAGGGCAATTTGCCCTACGCCTGGCGCGTAGAGCGCTTTGGGACGCGTTAAGAGAAGACCGCCTGCAATGATATTAAGAAATTCAATGAGGAGCGTTGCCCAGTAGGCCCAACGCTTGAGTGTCCACAGCGCCCAGGCGAAGAAAAGGTAGAGCACTCCTGAAACGAGCCCCGTGACCGAAATGATGTCTAGCGAATCGGCGGCAGCAGAGGCTCCGTAGACATTGAAACTGCCATTGGTGATCACCGCAACAAAGGCGAGGGAGCCGAGGATAAACCAGACGACGCCTTGCACTGCCAGGATGAAGGCCATAATTGAGATGAGTAGCGGGCGTTTACGTGGGGCTTCCAGTAGGGTATCTGACATAGGTCCTCTCACATTCAAATCTGCTCCAAGTCCATCTTGGAAGCATGGAGCACAAATTGGTTATCAAGTATCAAATTAATACGTACTATTGTACCCAGGCATACGCCGTCGATTGGCAGCCGCGCTGCCTCCATCCGCGCCCATATCGAGTAAGACTCCTATGACTATCCAGAACCAGCCCCACCCGGTCAGGCCGATGCCTGGGATGTATAAGAAGACATACAGCAAGGTGGTGAATGGCAGGAAGACAATCCCGAGCAATGGGATGATGAACGTGTCAAATGCCCGGTTGACTAACGGGGTGAACAACCAGACGATGAGCAATGCCAGGCGCGGGAAAGCTGCCGCGAATAGTGCAAAAAGACAAGCCATGATCGATACCTCCTAATCTTACAACAGGTGCCATTCGACTTAGCCACGGAACGCCCTACGGACATTGGGAGCAGCCAGAAAGTAAATCAAAACGACAGCCGGAAGAACTACCCCGCCCCAAATCGTCCACACTCCAGAGATGGGTAGCGTCAATCCGAATAAACTGATCAGCAGATCGAACGCCAACAGGATCACTGCCGTCCAGTAAGCCCAGCGCTTGAGCGTCCATAGTCCCCAGGCAATGTAGAGCCAGGCGAGACCTAAGAGCAGGACAAGCACCCCGGCGAGGAAACCTACAATGACACTACTTGTCGTGAGCACCCACCCACCTAAGAGAGCACCCAAAAGAAAGAAGATAGCGGCCAGAACCCTGAAGATGCCCTGAATGCACACCAGGACTGCAATGGCTGTAACCCCGGTAGGGCGCTTACGTGGCGCTTCAAATATCGTGTCTAACATAGTCTCCTCCTGACTCCGAACTGATAGGTGTACACCAGTAATTACTTGCCTGCTTCAGGTTGCTTTGTTGCAATTGCTTCACTCATAAAAGTACCCTCCAAGCCAGCATGACTCCGCTAAACATTTCCTCACGGAAAGCACACCGGTCACGGTTACAAGTGTACTTGCCCAGGAATATGAGCACATCCTCAGAATGCACTATCTTTGGGTACCAGGGAAACAGGTAATCACCTGAACCAGTAGGGCTACCTGGTATATTTGCACCGGTAGTCAGGAACCTCGAGGATCGTATCAGCTTGTGAAGGCACCCACTAGTGCAAACACATTGCTCGATATATCCGGATCGAGTGCTCATCGCTGCAAAAGCGTAAAAAGATAGTGCGTTTACTGGATGTGTTCTCGCTCCTGACAAACTACACTTCACACTGAAGCCTTTTATGTCCTTCGCGATGATTCACGGAGATCAATAGAGCGTGTAACTCAAGCATGAACGCCACCAGACACTTGCTTGAGGAATGGTACAGGAGCAAGGCAAGAAACCTGTCTGCTCAGTAACACGTGCGGTTTGATCATTTACATAGGATGACGTGTTTATCTCATTTTTTCGGGAGGGCAACTCGGCATCTGCCATCGGATGGCTCGTCAATTTCTTCGGTTTGTGCTCGGCTGAGCACAAGAAGCGCGCAATTGTGGGTCTCGATCTTTCACAGGTCGAACCTGGAACGTATGAGCTGATCTGCCTCCCGGTCAAAATTGACGGCAGTGATGGTGCTCCCGCGCGCGCCATTTTACGTAAGATGGAGGAAGATGACAATGCTTAGTATACTGGAAGGAGGAGAGAATTGAAGTTGATTGTGTTAGGTGGAGGACCCGCCGGGTTAAATGCGGCGTTGCAGGCTCGCGAGTTGCAGGCAGGCGTGTCGCGAACTATGCCCATGAGAAAAAACACCTGTCAGAGTATATACGCAGTACCGGCATAGAGCTCATCGAAGGAGTTGGTCCGGCACGGTTTCTCGATCAGCAGACGGTGGGCGAGGCCTCCGGGCGAACGTGGCAGGCGGACAAGATCATCATCGCTGTGGGTGGGCGAGGGCGCAAACTGCCGATACCCGGGGCCGAACTGGCCCTGACGTACAGCGACATCTGGTCACTCCAGCAGTTGCCCGCGAGCGTAGCGGTTGTTGGTGGAGCAGCCACCGGCTGCCAACTGGCGTCGATCCTCGAGGATTTCGGCTGCCAGGTGTACCTGCTCGAGCTTGCCCCGCGGCTTCTTCCCCAGGAAGATGAGGATATCGCGGTGACACTGGCCGATGCCTTCCAGAAGCAACACATGACGGTCATTACCGGTGCCGGAACCGAGCGGCTGGAAAAGGTTGACGGCGGCATTCGCCTGCACTACTGCAAGCAGGAGCGTCCCGCCAGCCTGAGAGTAGACGCGGTCTTCTTTGCGACTGGTTGGCCTGGCAACGTGGATGCGCTCAATCTGGCTGCCGCTGGCGTGGAGACAGCCCACAGTTATATCCCGGTCAACGACTACCTGCAGAGCAACGTGCCACACATCTTCGCGGCAGGAGACATCAACGGGCAGAGTATGCTCGTGCAGAGTGCCCGCTATGAGGGCCGAATTGCTGCCGAAAATGCTGTGCTTGGGTCGTACCATCGCTTCACGCATGAGATTGTGCCCAGCGGCAGCTTCACCGACCCGGAATACGCCAGCGTCGGATTGACCGAGGCCGAGGCCCGCCAGCAGTACGATTGTGCCGTTGCGGTTGTGCAGTATGATGACTTACTGCGTCCTGTAGTCGATGCCCATCCGGAAGGATTCTGCAAACTGATCGTCGAACGTCGTCGCCGATATATCCTGGGAGCGCACGTCATAGGGGAATACTCGGTCGAAATCATTCAGATGGTGGCAGCCTGCATGGCAAGCGGCATGAGAGTCGAGCAACTGGCCGAACTGCAACTGGCATACCCGACGTTCACGGAGGCTGCGGGGATGGCGGCGCAGAAGCTGGTTCGTGAGCTGGGCCTGGCACCACTGCCGCAGTTGTGGAGCGACATCAAATCGCCCCCTGTTCTACTATCTCGGTGAAGATATTCAAATGTAGAATATACTATTTTTGACTGCTGCGATAACAAATCGTCACATGATAGAAGTGGTTCACGTGGTGTGTTCATCCTAGTGTATTCACACTGGATGGGCCGACTTTCCTTAACTCAAATCCCTTCTGATAGCGGGCAAAAATAGTGCGTTCACGCGATGTATTCTCAGCCTCGCGTGTGTAGACTTAAAGCAGTGTATGGGAAAGAAATAGATGTCTTTCCCCTCATCATTGAAAGGAGTAATCTCATGAAACAACGTCCTGTTGGTGTCACTATTCTCGCCATCCTGGCTGGGGTCGCTGCTGTCCTGGCGGCCATCAATGCGCTCCAGTTCTTAGGGATCCTTCCCTTCTTTGTCGGCCCCGTAGCCTTCAGAACGTTCAGCTTCTGGTATGCCCTGATGTGGGGGTTGATGGTCTGGGTATACATTTGGCTGGTGCAAATGCTCTGGCGGGTTGATCCAGCCGCATGGCTCTTCCTGGTTATCATCACCCTCTTCGAACTCACGCTCGACTTCGTCGCCATGCTTGGTTCATCCACCTGGCAGGATGTCAGCGTGTCCTTCCTGCTCAATGGCGTCATCCTGCTTTATGTTATGCTCCCCGGTGTGAGGGAGGCCTTCGGTACTGCGAGGGAGACCGCAGGCGCTACAAGTTAAACGCCCTCTTTTGGCTTAGCTCCCCACGACCACCGCAAAACTATCGTGGGGAGCTAAACTAACCACTCACCTATCTAGCCTGACGTTTCGCTTTGGCCATTATAAATTGATCTGCTCGAAGGTCATCCTTTTGTTGTGCTCGTTCGTGGGCGGCGACCCGGTTGGTTTCGAATCTGTATCTGTTATTGCGTTTCGTCTTTTCCCTTACCTGACTGGCGACTGTCTTCCATTGCTGATGTATCCACTCTCCCCCGGCCGAAGGCATCGACGCGACCCCAACGTCCCGGGATGTCGAGCAATTCGATCTGGCCGAGCATTGCCGGTAAAGCTGGATCAACGAGAAGGTGGTCACCGACCGGTTCCAGGCCAAGAATCGCGCGCAAAAGCAAGAGCGGCGCCCCGCTGGCCCAGGCTTGCGGGCTACATGCGGTCGGGTATTCCACCGGAAACCCTGTCAGTTCACGAGGATAACCAGCGAATGCCTCCGGCAGGCGTCCTTTGAAGTACGTGGCCGCCTCGAGCATGCCCATCGCAATCTGTGCTGCCTCCTCACGATAGCCGTAGCGTCTCAGCCCCATGGCGATAAACGAGTTGTCGTGCGGCCAGACTGTGCCGACATGGTAGCCGATCGGGTTATAGCCGCCCTCGCCTTCAGCCATGGTGCGCACGCCCCAGCCGGAAAAGAGCTTTTCGCCCATCAGGTGGCGCACAACAGCCTCTGCCTTGTCATCCTCGACGATCCCGCTCCAGAGCAGGTGCCCGATGTTCGAGGTCAGCGAATCAACCTTGCGCCCATCACCATCGATGGCGAGTGCGAAGAATTCACGATCTTCGAGCCAGTAGTCCTGGTTGAAGCGTCGTTTCAGTTCGGCAGCTTCCTTCTCCAACTGTTCTGCAAGTGCAGGGTCGTTCCAGAGCTGCCTGGCGAGGCGCGCACAGCGCCTCTTCGCGTCATAGACGTAGCCCTGGATCTCGCATGTTGCGCGCGGCAGGCGCGAGATCGTGCCATCGGCGAACTGGATGGAGTTCCAGGAGTCCTTCCAGCACTGGTTCTCCAGCCCCGTCTCCTTGTTGCGGCGGTCGTACTCGACATAGCCATCGCCATTGCGGTCCCCGTATTTGTCGATCCAGGTGAGCGCCGCCCTGGCTTCCATCTCAAGCTGCCGTACAAGCTCAGCGTTGCCAGTCCAGCGCTCGACCTCGTCGAGCAGGATGAGGAAGAGCGGCGTGACGTCAGCAGCTCCGTAGTACGGTGAGTGCGGGCGTTCCTCGAACGCGGTCATCTCGCCGAAGCGCTGCTCATGCAGGATCTTGCCAGGCTCTTCGTCGCGGAAGTCGTCGATCCTTGTCCCTTGTCGTTGCGCCAGGACAAGCAGGGTCGTCACCGCCAGTCGGGATCCGAAAGGGAGCGCCTGATAGCTCGTGATGATGCTATCCCTGCCAAAGAGGGTCATGAACCAGGGTAAGCCGGCCGCCGGGAGCGCCTGCCCAGGCAGCACCATGGGGTAAAAGCGCAGTGCTGCCAGGTCGATGAGACTCCGACGGTAGGTCACCTGGAGCGAGGGCCAATCACACGAAAGTCGTGGGACCGCTTCGCCCAACTTATCCAGGCTCATCTTGACGTTGGGCCTCGCTCGTCGATCTCCATGTCCGTAGGTTGCCTCCTCGTGATATTCGCCGAGTCCACCTAAGCCGGCGACGACCTCCAGGCAGGTCGTCCACTCACCGTGAGGCTCGATATGCACCGCGAAGCTCAGACCATGCTCGTCGATGTCGGTTTTAGCACTGGCGGTGATCAAGGTCTCGCGGACGAACGTTTCACGACGATAGCCCAGCACCAGGCGATCGCTCTCGATCCGCTGGTAGCATTCCCCTTTCTTTGTAAGTTTATCCTTGACCTCGAATAGATCAACGAAGTCGGCTGCCGCCTCAATGCGCACCTTGAGTTCAACCGGTTGGTCTTTGTGATTGAGGATAGTCAAATCCTCGTGGAAACCGTTTCCGACTGCTCGTTTGCGGATGATCGACAGGTCTGCATCCACATAGATGGTGCCGGTTCCCGGAACGAGGAAGAACTGCACGTAGAAGTAATCGAGGTCATCCGTGGACAGGACGTTCGGACGCTGCCCATCTACCGTCAGCAGCCAGCGTGAAAGAAAACGCGTATCCCACGCAAACAGGCCTAGCGGCTCAGTCGGCGAGGCGTCGATGTCTCCCCGTAAGTCACTGACCACGAAATTGTTACCCTCCAGGACACTAATCGTTCTGTCACTCATGGTCATTGCCTCTCTTTCTTACCCTGTGCGGTGCCGAACAGGCTCTCATCAGGGAAGAGCCGCTGGAACATCTGCGCCAGGCCGAGATTGCCTGTGATTTTCATCTTCCCTTGCATGAACAGCGTGGTTGGATTCTGCTTTCCCACCACCATGCGGTCGAAGTCCTCTCGGCTACACGCAAGCGCACAATCTGCTCCAACCGTATCTCTGCTCACCGTTAGCGATCCGTTGTTAACAGCAACGAACCAGCTTCCTGCATCCTCGATATCCCAACGGATGGTTCCGGTGACACTATGAAGCAGCGGTTCGTAGCCACGTTCAGCGAGCTGCGCGAAGAAAGCTTGAGTCGTATCAATCATAGGTCCTCCTCCGTGAAGATTGAGAGTCCAACCGCTGAGGGCCGGACTCTCTGTACTATACCTGTACCGACCGCCAGCAGCGTAGAACCTCCGCAACACTCCAGGCCTGCGCATAACACCCTGCCGGCGTGAAAGGTGGTTCTGGTTCTGCTACTTCACTGATTGTACCCAGGCAGGCATCCCAGAGATGCTGCACAAGTGGTTGGAGCACCGAGCGTAGAGCTGCGCGGTCGTTGTAGACGGAGAGGTGAACATCAACGTATGGACCGATCAGCCACTGCCACACTGTTCCCCGGTGATAGGCACCATCGCGTTGTTGTTGATTCCCGTCAAAGTGCTTGCAGTACGATGGATCATCAGGGCTGAGCGAGCGCAGCCCCAACGGGGTGAGTAAGGTTTCTGTGACCTTCTGGAGCATGCTCCGCATTTGTTCCCCAGTCAACAGCGAAGGGGTTAACGACGCGGCAAACAATTGATTGGGACGCAGCGAGGCATCATGCTGTCCTGCAATCCCCTCAACATCGACGACATCGTAGAGATACCCTCCTGCATCATACCAGAAGCGCCGGGCGAAATGCTCACGCACCTTCGAGCGCAGTTGGCTGAACCTGCTCGCATCGAGAGAGAACCGTCCTGCCCAGGATTCCATACAGGTGAGCGCATAATACCAGAGCGCATTCACCTCTACAGGCTTGCCATGACGAGGGGTGACCACCCAATCTCCGACCCTGGCATCCATCCATGTGAGTTGCACTCCCGGTGTACCACCGCGCAGCAAACCATCAGCCGGATCGACGCCGATGCCATAGCTTGTGCCTTCTACATGCCAGTCAACACTACTGCTGAGCGTCAGGAAGAGTTCATTGAGCAGCGACCAGTCTCCTGTTGTCGCGATGTAGCGATCAAGGACATAGAACAACCAGAGGGTCGCATCAATGGTGTTGTACTCTGGCGCCTCGCCACTGTCAGGGAAACGGTTGGGAATAAGACCCCCGTGGGTATAGGAGGCAAATGCTTTGAGGAGAGCACGCGCCTCGTCATACCTGCCCGTACCCAGGAGCAATCCCGGCAGGGAAATCATGCTGTCCCTTCCCCAGTCGGTGAACCAGGGATAGCCGGCAATGACCGTCTTAAGCTCGGTTGAGAGATGCCCTTGTCCACTATCCGGCTGGCTATCTCGCGCACGCGCCGGGCGAGCGACGATAAATTGATCAGCGGCAAGTATCAGCCTGGCAAGGACTGGATCTCTTTGTGGCAGGGAATCTTTGGATTGATTCGCCGTCGCCAGGAGTTGTTGGACGCGCTGCTGGTGGCGCGTCCAGGCCTTCTCCACGGCCACTTCATGTTGAGAGCCACCAAATTCAGCTTGCAGTTGAGGCTCAGAGCTGAGGACAATCGTCACACGCTCCCCTGGCGTCATCTGCAGGCGAAATGTGCCGGGCTGATACACATCCTCGCTGTCGGGCAGGCCGCGCTCTGCGTCACGCCGGTGCTTCACACCCCAGAACCAGTTCCCTGTCGGGGTGTAATGGGCAGATGATCCCAGGACAAGGAAGCAGGCCGGGGCCCCCTCGTAGGCACGTATGCGGCAGCGATTCCCCTGATCCTCTACGAGAAAATGCCAGTTGGCATCTCCACGTGTCGTGCTATGATAATTGCGGTAGAGACAGTAAGGAGTGAGCGTGAGCGTCAGAGGCGCGTCACGCTCTCCTTTAGCTGGCATAGCAGAGAGCACATACTGTACATACGTCGTGTTCTGTCCGTATTCCATCCAGACGCGCTTCTCGAGCGTCATGTTTTCGTCCAGGCGATAGCGAAAACAGGGGACATCGGCCTCTAACGAAAACGTGTCGAGATAACTGTATCCCTGTGGGTCGATGGTGCCATCCCGGTACTCATTCACGCCCAGTTTGAGAATACCTTTCCCCGGTAGCTCAATCGTTTCATCTATTTTGGTGATCAGAACGTCCCGTTCGACAGGAGGACGAAGCGCTGCTACAAGGAGGCCGTGATAGCTGCGTGTCGTTGCCCCAACAAGAGA
>VBHS01000213.1 GCA_005881295.1 Chloroflexota bacterium | reverse complement strand
GTCAAGGCCTGGGAACGATCAAGCCTCTTCGGGTTTGCCAGGTTAGGATTGGCCATAAGCAGAGCCGTGTTGAGCCCGTTGACCGAAGGTGTATTGCGCGATGCATTGAAGTGAGGCTCTCCCGGCGGGTTCTGTGCGAAAGGGTAGGTACCGAAATAGTGGTCGAACGAAACGTTCTCGTCGAAAATAACGACAAGGTGATTGATAGGAGTGGTAGTGGTACTGGTGCGACTATTTGACTGCCGATTCACTGTTGCCGCGGACGCGGATATGGTGCTCAGCAGTACGACTCCCAGAACCAGTGCGACTGTCCCTTTGAAAAGAAACTTCATCAGGTGACATATCCTTTCTTTTGAGGTCAGGGACTTTCCCTGCCATTGAAAGTATAGCACCATTTTGTTAAGTAAAGTGATAAAAGAATGCTAAATGCTCGTTAACACATGAAATCTATTTCAATGAAACAGTTATAAAGGATTGCATATCACAGGACGTGGGTTTCGTAGAGGCGCCACTCTGGATCGAAGTTGAATTCGGCCAGCTTTTTATTGCCTGAGCGCCCATGCCTTAAGACAACGCGTGAATTTTTACCGTCAACGAGTATCCAGCAATTGCGGTCGCTGTCATAACGACAATCTTGCAGCCAGTTTGTTCCGGTATCTATATCTGCCTCGACTTGAGCCCCAAGCTTGTTGATAGTTACTAATAGAGCTCTCCCACGAACGGTATCGGCGACTGTAAAGTGTCTTGCATCCAGAACCCGCACAGCGTGGGGATGATCCAGGCCCTCTAGAACTGGTTGCCACTCGCCGGTTTCGCGATCGATGACAATAACCATTCCCTGGTGAAACAGCGAGGCCAGGAATCTGCCATCGGGAAGTTCTGCCGCTGAATTGATGTGGGTCGTCTGCGCACGCGTGCCGTATTGTATTGAACGATGATCTGCCAGTTTATCCAAAACCCTGGGTTGACCGTCGGGCGTTGACTCGAAGCCGTGGTCGGTGGCCCACCAGCTCCAGAGAATCTCGCCGGAGCGGTTAAATTCCAGCAGGAGATCCAGGCCGGTACTTGCTACAAGGTAGCCACGTTGAGTGCGGGATATGGAGTGCAGCGCATTGAAAAGAGGTGAACTTACGATATTATGGCGGACGATACCGAGGTTAGTATCTACCTCGTGGACGCCGGAAAAAGAAGTGACAAACACTCCATTGTCGGACGTTACCATACCTGCGGCCATCTTGAGTTCCAGCGTCTTCTGAGTGCTTCCCATGTCTTCGATCAAACATAGCAAGCCTCCAAGGTCTTCCTTGGGTTTCTGATGACTTCCCAGGACTGTGAGGGGGCATGAGATATCCTGGCTCGTTTGAGTCCAGTGCTTTTTGAGCGTCGAATGCTTCGTCGATATGCAACTGAGTAACAATTTCATCTGCTTACGCCTGATACCTTTCTACTTAACTGTCAATCTTCAATTGATTCATAAAGAACCCCCATCCCCTCCCAGGGCGACCGCAAGGGTCGCCCCTACTATACGACGGATCGGCCTGGCAAGTCCGTGTATAGTAGGGGCGGCCCTTGCGGTCGCCCTGTTGTGCTGAACCATGGCCCTGTTGTGCTGAACCTGGCCCTGTTGTGCTGAACCAGGTGAGAGGATCACTGAGATTGACAACTGCACCGATCACTATCACTGCTGGAGACTTGATCCTGGCTGCTGCAGCGCGTTCGGGGATGTTTTCAATCGTGCCCGTAACCACCTTCTGTTGGGGTACGGTACCTTGTTGGATAACTGCGGCCGGGGTAGCAGGCGAGAGTCCACCTGCGAGCAGGCGCTGGCTGATTTGTCCAAGTGTCTCTACACCCATCATGATGACGAGGGTGCCTTCCAACTTTGCTAATTGCTCCCAGTTCACGGCAGCAGGTGTATTGGTATGCTGCTGATGCCCGGTGACGATAGTGACGGAAGATGCGAGGTCGCGATGGGTAACGGGAATGCCTGCATAGGCGGGTACTGCAATGGCCGAACTCACACCGGGCACGATCTCGAATGGGATGCCGGCATGTGCCAGCGCCAGCGCCTCTTCGCCTCCTCGCCCAAAGACGAAGGGGTCACCTCCTTTCAGGCGTACCACAAAGTGTCCCTGTTGGGCATACTTGATGAGTAAGGCATTGATTTCCTCCTGTTTCATGGAGTGACATCCAGGCCCTTTGCCAACAAAGACGCGCATGGCCTGGGAAGGGGCTTCCTCAAGAAGGAGTGGACTAACCAGGCGATCGTAGACCACGATATCAGCGGCACGAAGGCAGTTCAGGCCTTTGAGTGTGATCAATTCGGGGTCACCTGGCCCTGCTCCAACCAGGTAGACCTTTCCTCGCGGAGAGCGCTCTGGCCATTGTCCTGGCGGATCACGATGCTGGTCAGATGTACGCTCAATAATCCCGCCGCTGTTACGTTTGTGCATTACTGCTGACATCCTTTTTCTCTTTGCTAAATTCTGTCTCCAGCGTGCCTGCCGGAAGGTCGATACCGTAATCTTTGAGTAACGCCGCGACCAGCGCTATAGCTTCTGTTGTATTACCTTCAATGAGATTTCCCAATATATCTGAGGTGTAGAAGTCGCCGAAGAAGTCATCACGCTTGCTATAAGAGACTCCTTTGTCGCGCAGGTGTGTGCGTGCGAGGCTTGCTAAGCGCAAATACGTGCCATAGGCCGGTGGGAAGATTTCCTCCAGGCTCTGGCGGATGCGTTTGGCTAGACCTGGGCTGGCTCCTTCTGTCGAGACTGCGATAGTCAGTTGTTCACGGCGCAGGACTGAAGGCATGATGAATGAGCAATACCGCGGAATGTCTACAATATTGAGCAATTGCCCATGTTCCTGCGTTTCAGCCTGGATGGCCTCCGCAAGCCGAAGATCATTGATTGCTGCAATCACCACGAAAGCACCGGCTAAATCGCCAGGTTCATAAGCTTTGCGCTGCAACGTGACCCGCCTGTTCTCGGCCTGTTGCAAAAGCTCATTGCAGAAATCGGGACTGATCACTCGCACGCGCGCGCCACTGGCGGAGAGTGCCGCCGCCTTCTCCGCGGCAACCTGGTCACCGCCGACGACGATAGCGAGGCGGTCACGTATATCAAGCATTACAGGATAGTAATTTGGCATGGTTTTTCTCCTCTGCTTAGACGGGTGAGGCGTGCGCCTGTACCTGGTCGCGCAGGTATGCGAGGCCGACGCGGTAGCAGAAATCGCCGAAGGTCTCTCCGGGCGTTCGCTCATCGCGCCATAAAGCTAGCAGAGGACGTACCGTGGCCGCTAATTCATTGAGACGTACAGAGGGAGCATAGAGTGTGTTCAGGCGCGTATTGAGCAGGTCGCCACCAAGGTAGATATTGTAGATATCTTTCGTGCGGCCTACAATGCCGATATCTCCCATGTAGGGTCTTGCGCAACCATTGGGGCAACCCGTCATGCGTATGCTTAAAGACTCATTGGCAAGGCCCAGGGCCTGAAGATCCGCCTCAATCTGTTGTACCACTGCGGGTAGTGCACGCTCGGCTTCGGCCAGTGCCAATCCACAGGTTGGCAGAGCGGGGCAGGCCATGCTCAAACGAAGGATACCCAGTTCGGCAGGGTTTGTGGGTATACCGTGACTGGCGAGCAAGGCAGTCAATGGTCCACGTTGTGCTTCAGTGATGTCGGTCAAAAGGATGTTTTGCTGTGCAGTCAAACGGATGCCAGGTCGAAATTCCTCGATGGCCTGTCGCAGACCTGAGCGCATACGCATAGTGCTGCTATCCTTGATGCGGCCGTTCTCGACAAAGAGTCCGAGGAACCAGCGTCCATCTCCCTGAGCATGCCATCCCAGGTGATCCTCAACATCGTGCCATGTTAAGGGGCGAGGGTCCTGTACGCTGTGACCTAATCTTTGTTCCAATTCAGCGCGGAACCAGGCGATGCCGCGTTCCTCCACGACATATTTCATACGTGCGTGCTTGCGGTTCTGGCGATCGCCGTAATCGCGCTGGATCGTCACAATCGTTTCGACCACCGCTAAGACCTCATCGACTGTCGCGTAGCAGAGTGGTGTAGCCAGACGGGGGTATGTCTCAGTTTTGCCGTGGGTCATGCCCATACCGCCACCTACCAACACGGTGAAGCCATCGAGCTGCTCTCCTTCAAGACAGGCAACAAGGCCAATATCCTGTGTATATATGTCAATACAGTTGTCGCCTGGGAAGGCTACACCCATCTTGAATTTGCGCGGGAGATAGGTAGGGCCATAAATAGGCTCAGTTTCTTGTTCGAGCGCTACTGTGTCCAGTTGTTCACCGTCAACCCAAATTTCGTGATAGGCATGGCTGCGTGGAGCAAGGCGCATAGCGATACGATGAGCTATTTCTTCCACCTGCGCTTGCGCACGATCGGCGGCGGGCGCGGGGCAGGCCATTACATTGCGGTTCACGTCGCCGCAGGCCGCCAGGGTGGAAAGGAGTGCCTCGTTAATGGTATGGATAGTTGAGTGTAGATCGCCTTTGAGGACGCCGTGCAACTGGAAACCCTGACGTGTGGTGATACGCAGCGTGCCATTGGCGTAACGTCCAGCCAGTTCATCCTCGGTAAGGTACTGCTCGGCGGTCACTACGCCGCCAGGGATACGCGAACGTATCATAAACTGGTATGCTTTCTCCGAACCGGCAGCTTTACGCTGTTGACGAGCGTCGCGGTCCTCCTGCTGGTACATGCCATGAAACTTGATGAGTTGTACCTGGTCTTCAGAGAAGTGCGAGGTGTCCTGGTCCAATTCCTCTTGTATGTGGCCACGCAGGTTGTTGCTCTCGATTTTGATACGCTCGACCTTACTACCCACCCCTTCCCCGAGAGCAATCAGGTTATTCTTCGAATCTTCGTATTCGGGCATACAACATTCCCTCCTAAAAAATACCTTCGTTTCGTGTAAAAACCGAACCTGTTTATAAAGGATGATCCTGGGACCCGGATGGTAAATTTACCTTTCACGCCAGGTGCAAAAAACGCGAAAAAACCCCTCTATTCGCATCTAGTCCTGAGGTCAGTGGTGGAGGGCAACGAGCGCCGTCGCTTTTGCTTCATCAACCAGGTATTTTGGCGTGAGCGCAATTGAAACAGCTATCTCACCTCGTTGTGGCAGTAGAATTGGCTCATGGTACCAAGTATTGTTGACTTATTAGATCAACATACATTACAATATTAATTACAATAGTACTGTCTATGGTGAGGTATTGTCAACCCTCTATCCAAAAAAATCTCCTGATTTTCCACTTGACAAATCTCGCACCTAAGTGTAAAATGCATATAGATGCAAATCTACCACCTTTAAGAAGCTGTAAGTGCCCTTGTGGTAGGCTTACAAGAAGCGAAGACACATGGTAAGAGTCATGTGTCCAGGTAATTGAAATGAGAGAAAGGGAAAAACAATGGCAGAGAACAAAGTAAATAAAGCGGTGTCGAATCTTTCCGATTCGCTTCGTGAGACAAATCAGGCAATTGCAGAGAGCGCTGTTGCCACGCAGGAGCGCAATTTGCGCTTTGCCCAGAGTATCTTTGAGAACGGAATCGAAGTACTCAAGAGCAACGCGGAAGACACCCGCAACTTGATCCATACGGTAGTGGACCGGCCACAGAAGCCGCAGGATGCATATCAGGCAGTGGTTAATACGGCCATTTCGGCTCAAGAGCGGAATGTGCGCTTTACCCAGAGTGTGCTCCAGGATGGTAACGAGGTGCTCCAGCATAATGTGGAAAACGCACGTTCTTTGTTGCAGACGGTGGCAGAGCAGTCGCAGAGACAGCAAGAGGCGTACCAGACATTGGCCGGCAACGTAGTGAATGCGTATGTTAATTTCATTCGTTCTCCGTTCACCTACTTCCAGGAGACATGGGAGACGGCCGGGTCGATAGTCCGGCAGGGAGTGGAGACTTCGCAGAGGATTGCTTTGCAGGGCGTAGAGACTTCGCAGAGATTTGCTCGCGAGGGACTGGACGCCGCGCAGGATACCGGTCGTCAAGGGTTAGAGGAAGCTCAAAAGGCGACTCGCCAGGGACAAAAGGCCGCTCAGTAAGCT
>VBHS01000212.1 GCA_005881295.1 Chloroflexota bacterium | reverse complement strand
CTTGACGGTTATAACTCCACAGGAGGCGCGTCCTACGAGCAGCAAATCGTGGGATTTCATCCCTCGAACCCCAACCCTTCACAGTTTATCTCATTGCCGAATGGCCTGAGCTCGCTTGATCACCAGAGACTCTACACAGCCACACCGGCAAATGGGAAGACGACAATCTCCGTTATTAATACTCAGAGCGGAACCCGGATGCGCACATTCGTCATTCCTGGCACCTACTCCACTACAGGCACAGGCTACGATGCTGCGGTTCTCTCGGCAAGCGGGCAATGGTTGGCCTTGCGCGCCCTGGGACAGAGCGTCAATCAGACGACCATCGCGCTCGTCGATACGCAGTCGGGAACTCTGACGAGGACAATTCCTTTGAACGGGGATTTCACCCTCGATGCCATCTCTCCCGGCGGGAAAGCGCTCTATCTGCTTCAAAGACTCAACGACACGCCAGGGCACTACTACGTGCGTGTCTATGATGTAAGCGGAAACACCCTCGTTCAGACACCCATTGTCGACAAAACAACTTTGAATCCCAATGGTGACCCCAACATGACAGGCGCGGCACTGGCACGACAAATGTCGGCAGACGGAACATTTGCCTACACGCTCTATATCGACACCCGGCGCAACATGGCCTTTATACACGTCCTGCCACTCAATGATCAGCTTGAGCCGCCGATTGCACACTGCATTGATCTACCCGTAGGAAAATCTGTCGATCTCCTGCATTACTATACACTTGCCCTCTCCGCCGACGGTAGTACGCTCTATGCGGCCAACGGTGCCATCGGTGTAGTTAACAGCATCAGTATGAATACCGCTAATCTCCAGGACATTTTCGATGATAAAATCCAGCATACCACCCATTTTAATCCGGGGAATGCAAGTATCAGCAACAACGCGAAAACACGCACGCTCTTTAACGGCGCAGCGCTCTCTTCCGATCAGAAGACCTTATACTTCGCGGGCGTTCAGGGCATATGGGCGGTGAATACATCCGATCTCGGCCCGCAGGGCCATTACCTTGTGCGGCAGCCAGTAACAGGGATTGCCCTCAGTGGCGATGACCGGACCTTGTACGCGGTTGACCCAACCAGCGGGATTACGTTGCTAAGCGCTGCCAACGGGCAAACACAGAAAGTTATCCAGGGACCTGCGCACAATCCCTGGGGTATTGCATGGATCACACACTGAGGTTAGCATCATGGAGCAAACCATCGCAGTATGTCTGCTTCTATAACCCATGGGGGCTGGACAGATATATGCAATATGCCATGACAACATGAGCGACACGAGCATGGGAAACGCACACATACTTATTGTCGACGATGATAGCCGCGTAACCAGCGCCTTACGCCGCACCCTGGCCTACGAGGGCTATCACATCTCTTCAGCCCTGGACGGTGAGGGAGCGCTGGCTATTGCGCGCACAAAGTCGCCCGACCTCGTGATCCTCGATCTCATGTTGCCAGGTATCGATGGGCTAGAGGTCTGCCGCCGCCTGCGCGCCGTAAACGACGATATCGCCGTGCTCATGCTCACCGCGCGCGACGCAGTGGCCGACCGTGTCGCTGGCCTTGAAACTGGCGCGGATGACTATCTCGTCAAACCGTTTGCGCTTGAGGAACTCTTAGCGCGAGTAAAGGCTCTTCTGCGCAGGCGCAGCCCTCCAGATGTTCAACGTGAGATCTTAGCTTTCGCGGATCTCGAACTGGATACCGCCACGCGGCAGGCAACACGCGGCAATCGCACCATCGAACTGAGCACCACCGAATATGAACTCCTGGCGCTATTCCTACGCAACCCGCGTATTGTCCTGACGCGCTCACTCTTGATGGACCGCATCTGGGGCAGGGATTTTGAAGGCGGGCCGAATGTCCTCGAGGTCTATATAGGGCATCTGCGCAACAAGCTCGAGCAGCATGGTGAAAAACGGCTGATCCAAACTGTGCGTGGAGCTGGCTACGTGCTCCGTGTTGCTGACTAGTTTCAGTACCCTCGAGTGGGTCGTGAAAGGACATGGCTCCTGCCGCCCCCGAAGGGCAAGTAGACACACCAAACCCGAAAAGGTCAAATGCAAATGCACTGGGGAGGGATAGCAATGTATATTCCCCTACAACTACGCCTGACACTTTTTTATACGCTCGTATTGGCCCTCGCCCTCTGGTTCTTTGGACAGACCGTTTACGCTCAGGCAGAGCAACGCGCCTACAGTGACCTTGACTCGAACCTCAGCAGTCGGGCCGCCAGCGTGAGAATGGGCAAAGACCTGTTTCTCAGTAATCCCAGTTCGTTGCCCCTTATCCTGCCCAGCGTCGACAGCCTCGGCACGGGTGGGGTCTCGATAGAAGTTCTGGACGAGCATTTTTCTTTACTGGCAACAACATCTGGCCCCCTCAAGGGCGGCACGCAAACATTTCTCGATGTTCCCTCAAGCAGCCCTGTTCCCTGGGATGCACAGGTCGCCCATACAGCCTTACAGAGGTTCAATCCGCAAAGTGATATGACGAATGGTATCTTCAGCACCATCAACTTTAACGGTCAGCGCGTGCGCGTCTATACCCTGGTGAATAATGACATTGGCACGTTGCATGTCATCCAGACCGCGCGCTCAGAGCAGGACATTGAGCAATCGCTGGGCGACCTCCGCTCCTTACTTCTAAGAGGGAGCGCTCTGGTTCTGGCATTCGCGCTCGTGGGAGGCTGGCTTATCACCCTGGGAGTCCTCACGCCAGTGCGCCGTATGACCAGGACAGCCCGCAGGATCAGTACCGCGGGCGATTTCCGCCAGCGAGTACCAGAAAAATCCTGGTTGGGAAAGGATGAACTGGCTACCCTTGCCTCCACCTTTAATGAGATGCTTGCGACTCTGGAAGCGCTCTACCAGCAGCAGCAGCGCTTTGTCGCCGATGCCTCCCACGAGCTGCGCGCCCCCATCACTTCCATCCGCTGTAACCTCGATCTCCTGGCAAAAGCGCCCGATCTCCCACCCGAAGAGGCACAGGCGGCGCTGGCCGACGCGCAGGCTGAGGCCAATCGCATGGGTCGCCTCGTAGGTGACCTCTTAACGCTTGCCCGCTCAGACGCCTCCCGCCAATCAAAACAATCTCAAGCTATAGCCGTAGCCAACGGCTATAAGAATAGAAATGAGGAGAAACGACAGGTCGACCTGGACAGCCTCCTGCTCGAGGTCTTTCGCCAGTACCAACCCGCGCGAGAAAACGGGATCGACGACGTGAGACAGCAGGGACCGCGATTGCTGCTGCAACATATCACACCGGCCAGTGTGCCTGGCGATGCCGATCAACTGAAGCAGGTGCTGGTTGCGCTTCTGGACAACGCGCTCAAATACACACCCTATGAAGGCACTATCTCCCTATCGCTCACTACCGATGAGCGCTTCGCTATAGTCAAAGTGAGCGACACAGGCATCGGTATCTCTCCCGACGACCTGCCGCACATTTTCGAGCGCTTCTATCGCGCTGACCGCACTCGCTCCCGTGATCGCGGTGGCAGCGGCCTTGGCCTGGCCATCGTACAGAGCATAGTACAGGAGCATCAAGGCACCATAGAGGTCGAGAGCACTCCAGGCAGAGGGAGCACCTTTACGTTGAGCCTGCCATTGGCTCCAATCCATTTCAAATAAGCGCAATGAGAAGAAACAGGAGGGCGTAGGGGCCGCACCGCAGTGCCCAATGCATTGCGCCCTGTGGGATGCATCGGCTCCCCAGGTGGGCGCATAAAAAGGTGAACTATAGACCTGGACTAAAGTGAAACTTTTTTTTACGTTCATCGTGCTAAGTGGAGCATTCGCACATTCCTGGGAAAACCGTAGGTGCCGATTTATCGCGCACACCGCCGATTGATCGGCCAAATGTGGAGCTAACGATTCTCGGATTATTTTGTGAAACTTCATTATCGGCTCTGGTTATCATCCACGCATTTCCCGAATGCACCGCTAAGGTGGCAGACTTTCTATCAATCACTCAGTGAGCAGAACACATGGGCAGTATTAAGACGAGCAGGCATGAGATAACATTAAGTGGAACTGAGGATGCTTTTTGGACCTCCCTTTCAGCGACGCAGCTAGAAGAAGGCATCGACCTGATACATATCAGGATGGTCGCTGAAGAGCCTGCATCTCCACCGGCATTTACGCTTTTCTGGACACATCCCGTAGTCGATATTCATGCCTACTGGCGTACAGCAGGTGATCATGATAAAAGTCTGCCGCCAGAATGGATTAAAGGATTCATGTCGAAGGTTACATCCCAGGCCCCAGTATGTAGTTTGCACAGTTTCAGCGGGCGAAACAGGCTCACATTTGCTTTTTCTGATGCGCTGCGCGCTACTGAGATACGTGTAGGCGTTCACGAGGAAACTGCAATGCTGCATTGCTCCATTAAGCTATTTTTAGAACCTTCACCACCACTTAAGGTATACGAAGCTACCCTGCGGTTCGATACGCGCGATATCCCTTACTATGAGAGCCTGGAGCAGGTGCAGCAATGGTGGGCCGCCCAGCCAGGCTATCAACCGGCACGTGTTCCTGAGACCGCGCGGCTGCCGATGTATTCCACGTGGTACAGCTTCCACCAGGGACTCGTCGCTTCACAGATAGAAGAACAATGCAAGTTGGCAAAAGCGCTCGGTTGCGAGGCTGTAATTGTTGATGATGGCTGGCAGACAACCAGTAATGAGCGGGGCTACGCGTATACAGGGGATTGGCAGGTCGCCTCGGAAAAAATTCCGGACATGAGAGCACATGTGGCGAAGGTTCACCAACTGGGTATGAAGTACATCCTGTGGTACTCAGTCCCCTTTGTCGGGAAACACAGCAAGGCATGGTCGAACTTCGCGGGAAAAACTCTGGAAGTCATTGATAGGCTCGGCGCTGGAGTGCTCGATCCACGCTTTCCAGAGGTGCGCGAGTATATCATCGCGACCTATGAGCGGGCCCTACGCGACTGGGACCTGGACGGCTTTAAACTCGACTTCGTTGACAGTTTCAATTTCAGGAAGCAGGAGTATGTCCAGGGGCAAGATTACCTGTCAGTGCCAGAAGCGGTGGATCGACTTTTGGCGGATATCATTGAGCGCCTCCGAAAAATCAAGCCAGATATCATGGTGGAATTCCGGCAAACGTATATTGGGCCGCTTATGCGCAAATATGGTAATATGTTCCGTGCGGGCGACTGCCCGAATGACGCACTGACCAACCGCGAAAGAACGCTAGATATCCGGCTACTGTGCGGTAGTACGGCCGCTCATTCTGATATGCTGATGTGGCACAGGGACGAGCCGGTAGAAAGCGCAGCCCTGCAAATTGTGAATATCCTATTCGCTGTACCTCAGATCTCGCTGCTCCTGAATGCCCTGCCAGAGCAGCATCTTGAGATGGCACGCTTCTGGCTCTCCTTCTGGAGAGAACACCGCGACGTGCTGTTGGATGGCAAATTGATGCCTTTGCATCCAGAAGCAATGTATCAGTTGGTTATCGCGACCACGCCGACCAAACGCATCGCCGTTACGTATGCAGATACGGTGATCAATCCCGGTTCTGACCTGCCAGCCGATTTTATTA